>JAQZAY010000028.1 GCA_029239415.1 Pseudomonas sp.
GATGACGGTACCGACCTTGACCATGGCGTGGTCGGAGGCGAAGGCCTCGATGATGCTACCCACGTCGGAGTACTCGCCCAGGGACAGGTCGGGACCGGCAGTGATGTTCACCAGGATGCCGCGCGCGCCCTGCAGGTTGACGTCTTCGAGCAGCGGGTTGCGGATGGCCGCCTCGGTGGCTTCACGTGCACGGTTCGGGCCGCTTGCGCAACCGGTCCCCATCATCGCCATGCCCATCTCGCTCATGACGGTGCGCACGTCGGCGAAGTCGACGTTGATCATGCCCGGGCGCTTGATGATGTCGGAAATACCGCGCACCGCGCCGGCCAGTACGTCGTCGGCCTTGGCGAACGCGGACAGCAGGCTTGCATCCTTGCCCAGGATGGTCAGCAGTTTCTCGTTCGGGATGGTGATCAGCGAGTCGACGCTGTCTGCCAGCGCGCGGATGCCTTCATCGGCGATCTGCATGCGTTTGCGGCCTTCGAACGGGAACGGACGGGTCACCACCGCAACGGTGAGGATACCCATCTCCTTCGCCACTTCGGCGATGATCGGCGCGGCACCGGTACCGGTACCGCCGCCCATGCCGGTGGTGATGAACACCATGTTGGTGCCCTGCAGCACCTCGGCGATGCGCTCGCGGTCTTCCAGCGCGGCCTGGCGGCCGACTTCAGGGTTGGCACCGGCACCAAGGCCCTTGGTCACGCCAGTACCCAGCTGCAGGATGGTGCGCGCGCCAATGTTCTTCAGCGCCTGTGCATCAGTGTTGGCGCAGATGAACTCGACGCCTTCGATGCTGCTCTTGACCATGTGGTTGACGGCGTTGCCGCCACCACCACCTACACCGATCACCTTGATGACCGGGCTTTGCGGGACGTTGTCTACAAGCTCGAACATTTTCCCTCTCCTTTCAGTTCTCTAGTTTTATTGCGCCTACCACTACTGCTTTGAAACTTAGAAGTTGCCCTGGACCCAGCGTTTGAATCGCTCAAGCACTGGAGCCTTCGGTTCATCGCCATAGCTGTTGCTGCTGTTACCCGTCAGGGGCACGCCGTCGGCCTGCTTCAGCAGGCCGTAGGTCAGCAGGCCCACGCCGGTGGAATAAATCGGGTTGCGCACCACGTCGCTGAGGCCGCGCACGCTATGCGGCACGCCAAGGCGTACCGGCATGTGGAAAATCTCTTCGGCCAGCTCCACTGCGCCTTCCATCTTGGCGGTGCCGCCGGTCAGGACGATGCCCGCAGGCACCAGGTCCTCGTAGCCGCTGCGGCGCAGTTCGGCCTGGATCAAGGTGAACAGCTCGTCGTAGCGCGGCTCGACCACTTCGGCCAGCGCCTGGCGCGACAGCTCGCGCGGCGGGCGGTCGCCGACGCTCGGCACCTTGATGGTCTCGCCGGCACCGGCCAGCTTGGCCAGGGCGCAGGCGTAGCGGATCTTGATCTCTTCGGCGTACTGGGTCGGGGTGCGCAGGGCCATGGCGATGTCGTTGGTGACCTGGTCGCCCGCGATCGGGATCACCGCAGTATGACGAATGGCACCCTCGGTGAAGATGGCGATGTCGGTGGTGCCGCCACCGATATCCACCAGGCACACGCCCAGCTCCTTTTCATCGTCGGTCAGCACCGAGTAGGCCGAGGCCAGCTGCTCGAGGATGATGTCGTCGATCTCCAGGCCGCAGCGGCGCACGCACTTCTCGATGTTCTGGGCGGCGTTGACCGCGCAGGTGACCACGTGGACCTTGGCTTCCAGGCGCACGCCCGACATGCCCAGGGGCTCGCGCACACCCTCCTGGTTGTCGATGACGTAGTCCTGCGGCAGGGTATGCAGTACCCGCTGGTCGGCCGGGATGGCCACGGCCTGCGCGGCATCGAGCACGCGCTCGAGGTCCGCAGCGCTGACCTCGCGGTCGCGGATGGCAACGATGCCGTGGGAATTGAGGCTGCGGATATGATTGCCCGCCACGCCGACAAAGGCCGAGTGGATGCGGCAGCCTGCCATCAGCTGCGCTTCTTCGACCGCGCGCTGGATCGACTGCACGGTCGACTCGATGTTCACCACCACGCCCTTCTTCAGGCCGCGCGAGGGATGCGTGCCGATGCCCACGATCTCCAGGGTACCGTCCTCGCCCACCTCGCCCACCAGCGCCACCACCTTGGAGGTGCCGATGTCCAGCCCGACGATCATTTTGCCGCTATGCGCGTTTGCCATGTCCTGCCTCTCTCTAATTCTTCGCAACGGCGGGTTGGGCCGTCGTCGGTGCAATCGGTTCCCGCCAGCCAATGGCCAGCCCATTGGCGTAGCGCAGATCGATGCGGGCGATGTTGGTGATCTGCTCTTTGAGTGTCTTGTCGTAAATGGCAATGAAGCGGCGCATCTTTTCCACCAGGTGATCACGCCCGAGCAACAGGTCGATACCGGGACCTGCGCTGCCAGCGCCAGTGGTCAGGAACCAGCTGCCGCGCTCGCGCAGCTCCAGGCGGGCGATGGAAAACCCGAGGGGACGCAGCATCTGGCTCAACACCTGGTACTGCTGCATGACTTGTTGCTGCGCCCGCTGCGGCCCGAAGAGCTGCGGCAGGTGCTGGTAGTTGGCAAGCTCGCGGGGGGTGAACGCCTGGCCCTGGTTGTTGAGCAAGGCTTCATCGCCCCAGCGCGCCACCGGCAGCTGTTCTTCGAGGCGGACCACCACCTCGTCCGGCCACACGCGGCGTACTTCGGCATGGGCGATCCAGGGCATCTGCTCGAGCTCGGCGCGCATCGCGGGCAGGTCGACGCTGAAGAAGCTTGCCGCCACGTACGGGGCGATCCGCTGCTGCACCGCCTGCTGGCTGATGTAGCTGAGGTCGCCCTGCACGGCGATCTTGGTGATCGGCCGGTCGGCGTAGGGCATCAGGCGCAAGGCACCTTCGTAGGCGCCGAACCCTGCGGCCACCAGCAGGACAGGCCAGAGCAGGCGCTTGAACACGCTGAAGTTGGCCTTGGACAGGCGCGCCGACAGTGGCTCTTCGGCCACCATGCGGCTGGCACCGCGCGGCACCGGCTTGCTGCGGCCGGGGGCGGGTTGCTGATGACGTAACATCGCGCCTTGCATGATGATTAACCTCGCGTCTCGACGCTTGCCGCCAGGATCGCCAGCACCAGTTGCTGGAAGTCCAGGCCGGCAGCGCGCGCCGCCATGGGTACCAGGCTATGGTCAGTCATGCCTGGTGCGGTATTGACCTCAAGCAGCCAGAACCGGCCCTGCTCGTCCTGCATCACGTCCAGACGGCCCCAGCCTTCGATGCCGATGGCATCGCAGGCACGCGCGGTCAGGTCGATCAGCTCCTGTTCACGGGTAGCGTCCAGCCCGCACGGGATGCGGTACTGGGTGTCATCGGCGACGTATTTGGCGTCGTAGTCGTAGAACGAATGCGGGGTTCCCAGGGCGATCGGCGGCAGTACCTGGCCACGCAAGGTCGCCACGGTGAATTCCGGACCGTGAATCCATTGCTCGACCAGGACTTGCGAATCGTAGGTGGCGGCCTCTTTCCAGGCGGTGATCAGCTCAGTCACGCTGTTCACCTTGGCCATGCCGATACTGGAACCTTCATGGGCGGGTTTGACGATCAGCGGGAAGCCCAGTTCCGTGCCCGCGCAAATACAATCGTCTTCGCTGCCCAACACCGCGTGGCGCGGGGTCGGAATACCCAGGCTCTGCCACACCTGCTTGGTGCGCAGCTTGTCCATGGCCAGGGCCGAGGCCAGGATGCCGCTGCCGGTGTAGGGAATGCCCAGGCACTCCAGCAGGCCCTGCATGCTGCCGTCTTCACCGCCACGGCCGTGGAGGATGATGAAGGCGCGATCGAGCCTTTCATGGGCCAGGCGAGCGAGCAGGTCGTCGCCGACGTCGATCGCGACGACCTCGACACCGGCGCCGGTCAGCGCCTCGATCACCGCGGCGCCGGACTTGAGCGACACTTCGCGCTCGGCGCTCTTGCCGCCATAGAGCACGCCGACCCGGCCAAAGGCTTTCGGGTCGAGGGTCGAGCGCAGGGATGCGTAGTCTGGGGTGATCATTTCGTGCTCCCCTGGTTGACCACGGCCCCGGTGAACAGCGGGCTCTTGAGCAGCTGCGGGGCAAGACCGCCGATATCGCCGGCGCCCTGGCACAGCAGGATGTCGCCGGCACGCAACAGCGGCTTGACCAGCGGAGCGAGCTCCACGCCCCGCTCGATGTAGATCGGGTCGAGCTGGCCGCGCTGGCGGATGCTATGGCACAGCTGGCGGCTGTCGGCGCCAGGGATCGGCTCTTCGCCGGCCGGGTAGACCTCCATCAACAGCAGCACGTTGGCATCGGCCAGCACCTGCACGAAATCGTCGTACAGGTCGCGGGTACGGCTGAAGCGGTGCGGCTGGTAGACCATCACCAGGCGGCGCTCAGGCCAGCCGCCACGCACGGCCTTGATCACCGCAGCCACTTCGGTCGGATGGTGACCGTAGTCGTCGACCAGCATCACGTTGCCACCCTCGACCGGCAGCTCGCCATACACCTGGAAGCGCCGGCCGACGCCCTGGAAGCCCGAAAGTCCCTGGACGATCGCCTCGTCGCTGATGCCTTCGTCGGTGGCGATGGCGATGGTCGCCAGGGCGTTGAGCACGTTGTGGTTGCCCGGCATGTTGACCGACACATCCAGCGGCTGGCGATCGCGGCGCAGCACGGTGAAGTGGGTCTGCATGCCCGACTGGCGCACATTGATGGCGCGCACGTCGGCGGTCTCGCCGAAGCCATAGGTCACGGCCGGACGCTTGACCTGCGGCAGGATCTCGCGCACCACGGGGTCGTCGATGCACACCACCGCCAGGCCGTAGAACGGCAGGTTGTGGAGGAACTCGACAAAGGTCTTCTTCAGCTTGTTGAAGTCGCCTTCGTAGGTCGCCATGTGGTCGGCGTCGATGTTGGTGACCACCGCCACCAGCGGCTGCAGGTGCAGGAAGCTGGCATCGCTCTCGTCGGCTTCGGCGATCAGGTAGCGGCTGGTACCCAGCTGGGCATTGGTGCCCGCGGCATTGAGGCGACCACCGATGACAAAGGTCGGGTCCAGGCCACCGGCGGCGAACACCGAGGCCAGCAGGCTGGTGGTGGTGGTCTTGCCATGGGTGCCGGCCACGGCGATGCCGTGGCGGTAGCGCATCAGCTCGGCCAGCATCTCCGCGCGCGGCACCACCGGGATGCGACGCTCCAGGGCGGTGGCGACTTCCGGGTTGGCAGTGTTGACGGCGCTCGACACCACCAGCACATCGGCCTTGGCCGCGTTCTCGGCACGGTGGCCGACGAAGATCTCGGCGCCGAAGGACTCCAGGCGCTCGGTCACTGCAGAGGCCTTGAGGTCGGAGCCCGACACCTGGTAGCCCAGGTTGAGCAGTACCTCGGCGATCCCGCACATGCCCACGCCGCCGATGCCGACGAAGTGGATACGGCGGATACGGCGCATCTCGGGCTGCGGCATGGCTTTCTGGCTCTCAACCATGGGCCACCTCCAGGCAGATGTCGACGACGTTGCCGGTAGCGGCAGGCTTGGCCAGGCGCCGTGCGGTGGCGGCCATGGTGTTGAGTTTCTCGGGTTGCATCAGCACCTCGTTCAGGCGTTCAGCGAGCTGCGCTGCGCCAGTTGTCGCTTGTGGCATCAGGAAGGCAGCGCCTTCACGAGCCAGATAATGGGCGTTGTGGGTCTGGTGGTCGTCGATCGCATGGGGCAAGGGCACCAGCATCGAGGGCAGGCCTGCCGCGGCGAGCTCGCTCACGGTCAGGGCGCCGGCCCGGCACACCACCAGGTCGGCCCAGCCATAGGCATGGGCCATGTCCTTGATGAAGGGTTCTACCTGGGCCTCGACGCCCGCGTCGCGATAACGCTCGGCGGTCACCGGCGCGTGCTGCTTGCCCGCCTGGTGGAACACTTCGGGCCTGAGGTGCAGCGGCACTTCGGCCAGGGCCTGGGGCAGCAGCTTGTTCAAGGGCTCGGCGCCCAGGCTGCCACCCAGTACCAGCAGTCGCGCGCGGCGGCCGGCCAGCGCGGCGCGCTGCGGCTCGAGAAACAGCTCGGCACGCACCGGGTTGCCGGTGGTACGGCGCTTGTCGCTGGCGCCAAAGGTGTCGGGGAAGGCTTCGCAGACGCGCCCTGCCAGCGGCACCAGCATGCGGTTGGCGGTGCCGGCGCGAGCGTTCTGCTCGTGGATCACCAGTGGCACGCCGCACAGCCGCGCGGCCAGGCCGCCCGGGCCGGTCACGTAGCCACCGAAGCCCACCACGCACACTGGCTTGACCTGGCCGATGATGCGCCGGGCCTGCAACACGGCCTTGACCAGGGTCAAGGGCGCCTTGAGCAACGACAGCTTGCCCTTGCCGCGCAGGCCGCTGACCTGGATCAGATGCAGGGGTAGGCCCGCCTGGGGGACCAGTTCGTTCTCGATCCCGCGTGGGGTGCCCAGCCAGTGCACGCTGTAGCCGCGTGCCTGGAACTCGCGGGCGCAGGCCAGCGCCGGGAACACATGCCCCCCGGTGCCGCCCGCCATGATCAGGACATTCATGCCGTCAGCGGCCATGTTGCGCCTCCTCGGCAAAATCGCTCTCGTTGAATTCGTGTTCTTCGCTGCCCAGGTGCGTGCGGCTCTCCCATTCGATGCGCAGCAGCAAGCCCACGCAGGCGCAGCAGATCACCAGCGAGCTGCCCCCGTAGCTGAGGAACGGCAAGGTCAGGCCCTTGGTCGGCAACAGGCCGACATTCACGCCGATGTTGATCAGGAACTGGCCGATCCACAGGAACGCCAGGCCGAAGGCCATGTAGGCGGCGAAGAACTGCTTGGCTTTCTCGGCCCACAGGCCGATATACAGGGCGCGGACGGTAACGAAGACGAACAGGCCCACGGTCAGCAGCGAACCGATCACGCCCAGCTCCTCGGCCAGCACCGAGAACACGAAGTCGGTGTGCGCCTCGGGCAGGTAGAACTGCTTCTGCACGCTGTTGCCCAGGCCCACGCCCAGCCACTCGCCGCGGCCGAAGGCGATCAGCGCCTGGGTCAGCTGGTAGCCGGAGCCGAACTGGTCGGACCAGGGGTCGGTGAAGGTGATCAACCGCGCCATCCGGTACGGCTGCGCCTGCACCAGCACGAACACCGCCACCACCGCCAGCACCACCATCAGGCTGAAGCGGAACAACCCTACCCCGCCGAGGAACAGCATGGCTGCCGCGGCGCCCATCATCACCACGGTGGCGCCGAAGTCGGGCTCCATCAGCAGCAGGCCGGCCATCGGCAGCAGCACGATGAACGGCTTGAAGAAGCCCATCCAGCTTTCGCGCACTTCCTGTTGGCGGCGCACCAGGTAGCCGGCGAGATAGATCACCACGAAGACCTTGGCGATCTCCGAGGGCTGCACGTTGAAGAAGCTGAAGCCGATCCAGCGCATCGAGCCGTTCACTTCACGGCCGATGCCAGGCACCAGCACCAGCACCAGCAAGGCAAAGGCACCGACCAGCATGGTGAAGCCCATGCGCTGCCAGGTGGCGATCGGCACGAGCATGGTCACGCCGCAGGCGACCAGGCCGATGGCCACGTACACCAGGTGGCGGAACATGTGGTACAGCGGGTTGCCCGACTGCACCGCGGCCACTTCCGAGGAGGCCGAGGTGATCATGACCAGGCCAAGCCCCAGCAGCGCCAGGCAGCCTGCCAGGAAGGCGAAGTCCAGGTCGATGCCACGCCCGCTGATCAGCGGCGACGGGTACGGCTTGATGATGCTGAAGATCATGACAGGGCTCCCACGGCCTGGGCGAACAGGCGCCCACGCTCTTCGAAGTTCCTGAACATGTCGAGACTGGCGCAGGCCGGCGACAGCAGCACGGCGTCGCCCTCCCGGGCCAGCTCGGCGCATTGCTGCACGGCTTCATCGAGCGTCTTGACGCGGATCAGCGGCACGCTGTCACCCAGGGCCTGGGCCAGCTTTTCAGCATCGCGCCCCAGCAGCACCACGGCGCGGCAGTGGCTGGCGACCGGCTCGCGAAGGGCGCTGAAGTCAGCGCCCTTGCCGTCGCCACCGGCGACCAGCACCAGCTTGCCGTCGGTGTCGGCCCCCAGGCCCTCGATGGCCGCCAGGGCGGCGCCGACGTTGGTGGCCTTGGAATCGTCGTACCAGTTGACCCCGTTGCGTTCACGGACCCACTGGCAGCGATGGGCCAGGCCCGTGAACTGGCGCAGGCTGTCGAGCATGGCCTCGAACGGCAGGCCTGCCGCATGGCCCAGGGCCAGGGCAGCCAGGGCATTGCTCTGGTTGTGGCCGCCGCGGATCTTCAGCTCGCGCACCGGCATCAGCGCCTGGAACTCGAACGCCAGGTATTTCTCGCCGTCCACCTCGCGCAGGCCGAAGGACTTGAAGTCCGGGGCATTGAGGCCGAAGGTCCAGCATGGCCGTCCCTCGACCGGCAACGGCCGGCTCAGTGCATCCTGGCGGTTGACCACGACCTGGCGCGCGCCCCGGAAGATCCGGTGCTTGGCCAGGTGATAGGCCGGCAGGCCGCTGTAGCGGTCCATGTGGTCTTCGCTGATGTTGAGCACGGTTGCCACTTCGGCGTTGAGCTGGTCGGTGGTTTCCAGCTGGAAGCTCGAAAGCTCCATGACGTACAGCTCGACGCTGTCGTCGAGCAGGTCCAGCGCCGGAGTGCCGAGGTTGCCGCCCACGGCGACACGCTTGCCCGCCTTGGCCGCCATCTCGCCGACCAGGGTGGTCACGGTACTCTTGGCGTTGGAGCCGCTGATCGCGACGATGGGGGCCCTGGCATGCCGGGCGAACAGCTCGATATCACCGGACAGCCGCACGCCGCGCGCCGCCGCCTGCTGCAAGGCAGGGGTCGCCAGCGCCAGGCCCGGGCTCACGTACAGCTCGCTGGCGCGGCAGAGGAAGTCCACGTCCAGCTCGCCGCAGCGCACTTCCACCTGCGGGTAGTCGCGGCGCAGGGACTCCAGCTCCGGCGGCTGCTCGCGGGTGTCGGCGACTGCAAAGGCAATGCCCCGGCTCGCCAGGAAGCGAACCAGGGACATGCCGCTCTTGCCGAGGCCGACAACGATGCGGAAGTGGTCAGAAGCGATCAGTGACACACTCGTCTACCTCAGTTTCAGGGTGGCAAGGCCGATCAGCACGAGAATCACGGTGATGATCCAGAAACGGACGATCACGCGCGGCTCGGGCCAGCCCTTGAGTTCGAAATGGTGGTGGATCGGCGCCATGCGAAACACCCGCTTGCCGGTCAGCTTGAACGATGCGACCTGGATGACCACCGACAGGGTCTCCATGACGAACACACCGCCCATGATGAACAGCACGATTTCCTGGCGCACGATCACCGCGATGGTGCCCAGTGCCGCGCCCAGCGCCAGCGCGCCGACGTCGCCCATGAACACCTGGGCCGGATACGTGTTGAACCACAGGAAGCCCAGGCCCGCGCCGATCAGCGCGCCGCAGAACACGATCAGCTCGCCCGCGCCCGGTACATACGGGATCAGCAGGTATTCGGCGAACTTCACGTTGCCCGACAGGTAGCAGAAGATGCCCAGCGCGCCGCCGACCATCACCGTGGGCATGATCGCCAGGCCGTCGAGGCCATCGGTGAGGTTGACCGCGTTGCTCGAGCCGACGATCACGAAGTAGGTCAGCACCACGAAACCGATGCCCAGGGGAATGGTGACGTCCTTGAGCATGGGCACGATGAGCGTGGTCTCGACGCTGGTCGGCGCGGTGGCGTACAGGAAGATGGCGGCGCCCAGGCCGAAGACCGACTGCCAGAAATACTTCCAGCGGCTCGGCAGGCCGCGCGAATTCTTCTCGATGACCTTGCGGTAGTCGTCGACCCAGCCGATGGCGCCGAACAGCAGGGTCACGATCAGCACCACCCAGACGTAGCGGTTGGTCAGGTCGGCCCACAGCAGGGTGCTGATGCCGATGGCGGACAGGATCAGCGCGCCACCCATGGTCGGGGTGCCGGACTTGGACAGGTGAGATTGCGGGCCGTCGTTACGGACGGCTTGACCGATCTGGCGGATCTGCAGGGTGCGAATCATCCAAGGGCCCAGCCACAGTGCCAGCGACAGCGCGGTCAGCACGCCCAGGATCCCGCGCAGCGACAGGTACTGGAAGACCGCGAAGCCTTTGTGGAACTGTTGCAGATACTCAGCCAACAGCAGAAGCATTAATGGTTCTCCCCGCTAGGGTCGCACAAGGCCGCCACGACGTTTTCCATCGCAGCACTGCGCGACCCCTTGATCAAGATAGTGGTGTTACTGGCCTGCTCGATGCGAACCGCATCGATCAGCTCAGACTGAGTAGCGAAATGATGGCCTCCGGTACCGAACGCCTTGACTGCATGTGCCATGTTCGGGCCCACCGCATACAGGGCGCCTACCTTGCCCCGGGCGTAGTCACCGACCTGGCGATGTCCCTCTTCCGCCCACTGGCCCAATTCGCCGATATCCCCGAGCACCAGGACGGTGCGCCCGGAAAAGCCGGCGAGTATATCAATCGCCGCGCACATGGAGGTGGGGTTTGCGTTGTAGGTGTCATCGATCACCCGCACGCCGTTGGGCGCGAGCTGCGCCACGGTCCGGCCCTTGACCGGTTGCACCGCGCCCAGGCCCGCGGCGATGCCTTCGAGCGTCAGACCGAAGGCATGCGCGGCTGCGGCTGCGGCCAATGCGTTGCTGACATTATGGGTGCCGAGCAGGTTGAGCTGGATGGCGACCGAGCCTCCGGGCCCGTGGAGGGTGAAGGACGGGCAACCGCGGGCATCGCGATCGATGCCGCTGGCATGGAAGTCGGCCTGCGCGTTGCTCAGCGCGAAGGTGATGACCCGGTGTTCAGCGGCGCGTGCGCGCCAGGTGCCGAACGCCTTGTCGTCCAGGTTGAGGACCGCGATGCCGCCCTCGCCCAGGCCTTCGAGGATCTCGCCCTTGGCCTCGACGATTTTCTCCGGACCGCCGAACTCGCCCACATGGGCAGTCCCGGCATTGTTGATCAGGGCGACCTGCGGCTGGGTCAGCCCGACGGTATAGGCAATTTCGCCGATGCGCGATGCGCCCAGCTCGATCACCGCAGCGCTGTGCTCAGGCGCCAGCTCCATGAGCGTCAGCGGCGCGCCGAGGTCGTTGTTCAGGTTGCCACGGGTGGCCAGTACCGGGCCGCGGGTGCGCAGGATACTGGCGAGCAGCTCCTTGACCGTGGTCTTGCCACTGGAACCGGTGATGGCGGCGACCGGCTTGTCGAAGGCCGCGCGGTTGAGCGCGCCCAGCTGGCCAAGCGCCAGGCGGGTGTCGGCGACCACCAGCTGCGGCAGGTCGACGCCCGGGACTTCGCGCTCGACCAGGGCGGCGACAGCGCCCTTGGCCTGGACATCGGCCAGGTAGTCATGGCCATCGAAACGCGGCCCGGCCAAAGCGATGAACAGCTGCCCGTCAGCGATGCCGCGGCTGTCGATGCTGACACCGCTGAAGCGGGCATCGGCACCGATCACGCGACCACGCAACGCACCGGCGACCTGGCTGAGCGACAATGATTCAAGCATGCGCGGCCTCCCAGGCTGCAAGCGCCTTCTGGGCTTCGACCAGGTCGGAGAAGGCGTGGCGCTCGCCGCGGATCTCCTGGTAATCCTCGTGTCCCTTGCCAGCGAGAACGACCACGTCATCAGCCTCGGCACTGGCCAGCAGGCGGGCAATGGCTTCGCCGCGGCCTGGCACGAATTCCACGGCTTGGCCACGCGCAAAGCCTGGGCGGATATCGTCGAAGATGCTTTGCGGCGCCTCGCCACGCGGGTTGTCGTCGGTGACCAGCACGCGATCGGCCAGGCGCTCGGCCACTTCGGCCATCAGCGGGCGCTTGCCACGATCACGGTCGCCGCCGCAGCCGAACAGGCACAGCAGCTGGCCACGGGCATGCGGACGCAGGGCCTCGAGGACCTTCTCCAGGGCGTCCGGGGTGTGGGCGTAGTCCACCACCACCAGCGGCCTGTCACCCCCGCCCAGGCGCTGCATGCGGCCCACCGGGCCCTGCAACCGCGGGATGACCTTGAGAATCTCGTCAAGCGCGTAGTCCAGGGCCAGCAACGTCGCCACTGCGGCGAGCACGTTGCTCAGGTTGAAACGACCCAGCAGCTGGCTGCGCAGGGTGCGCTCGCCCTGGGCGGTGACGATGCTGGCGCGCACGCCGTCATCGTCGAATTGCGCCTGGCGGCAGTACAAGGATGCCGCGTCGTCCTGCAGGCTGTAGCTGAACAGGCGGGTGTCACTGTGCTCGGGATCGCGCAGACGCGCGAAGTCGTCAGCCAGCCGACGACCGAAGTCGTCATCCAGGTTGACCACCTGGGCGCGCAGCGTCGGCCAGGCGAACAGCCGGGCCTTGGCGGCCTCGTAGGCCTGCATGCTGCCGTGATAGTCCAGGTGATCGCGGGACAGGTTGGTCATCACCGCGATGTCGAACGCCAGGGCGGCCACGCGGCCCTGTTCGAGCGCGTGGGAAGATACCTCCATGGCCACGGCCTTGGCGCCGGCCTTCTTGAGGTCATACAGCGTCGACTGCACGGCGATCGGGTCAGGCGTGGTCAGGCGACCGCTTTGCAGCTCGCCATGAAACCCCGTGCCCAGGGTGCCGATCAGGCCGCAACGCTGCCCCAGGATATCGAGCGCCTGGGCGACCAGCTGGGTCACACTGGTCTTGCCATTGGTACCGGTGACGCCTATCAGGTTCAGCTGGCGGCTCGGCTCGCCGTAGAAGCGCCCGGCGATCTCGGACAGCTGGGCGACAAGCCCCTTGACCGGGATCAGCGGCACGTCGGTCAGCGGCAGCACGTTGGCGCCGTGCTCTTCATAGGCCACCGCCGCGGCCCCTCGGGCCAGCGCGTCGGCAATGTGTTCACGGCCATCGACGATGGCACCGGGCACGGCCAGGAACAGGTCGCCGGGTCGTACGTTACGGCTGTCCAGGGTCAGCTCGCGGATCAGCGGATCGCGGCTTGCGTGGGCGAACAGCTTGCTCAATGGCATTGTCATCAACCACGCCCTCCTTTGGCGGCTGCGGCCGTGGCCTGCTGCTCGGGGGCAGGCGCAGGCGGCGGCAGGTTATCTGGCGGAACATTCATCAGGCGCAGAGTGCCCGACATGACCTTGCTGAAAACGGGGGCCGAGACCAGGCCGCCGAAGTAGCCACCCTTGCTTGGCTCATCGATCACCACGACGACCGCGTAGCGCGGATCGCTCATCGGGCCGAAGCCTGCGAACAGCGAGCGGTAGGCATTCTCGGTGTAGCCCTTGGAGCCGACGGTGGCCTTGCGCGCCGTACCACTCTTGCCACCGACGTGGTAGAACGGCACCTGCGCCCGGTACACGCCGCGCGGCGCCTCGATCACCTGCTGCAGCATGCCCTGGATGGTCTCGGCGGTATCCTTGGGCACGACCTGGGTGGACTCCGGCGTGCCGTCGACCTTGAGGATGCTCAGCGGCACCATCTTGCCGTCGTTGGCCAGGGCCGCGTAGGCATGCACCAGTTGCAGCGCGGTCACCGACACGCCATAGCCGTAGGACAGCGTCGCGGTCTCGGCCTTGCGCCACTCACGGTGGTTGGGCAGGTTGCCAACGCGCTCGCCCGGGAAGCCCAGGCCGGTGTACTGGCCCAGCCCAAGCTGGGACATGACCCGGTAGATGGCCTCGCCGCCGATGTCGAAGGCGATCTTGCTCATGCCCACGTTACTGGAGTTGATCAGGATGCCGGTGAGGTCGAGGATCGGCCCTTCGCTGCGCGAGACGTCCTTGATGGTGTAGCGGCCGATCTGCAGGCTGCCGGGATACACCTCGACCTTGTCGGACGGCTTCCAGCGCCCGCTCTCGAGCGCTGCGCTCATCGACAGCGGCTTGACCGTCGAGCCTGGCTCGAACACATCGATGATCGCCCGGTTGCGCATGGCCGCCGGGAACATGCTGCGTCGGTTGTTCGGGTTGTAGGTCGGCTGGTTGACCATGGCCAGCACCTCGCCGGTCTTGACATCCATGATCACCAGGCTGCCGGCCTTGGCTTCCTGCTCGGCGATGGCGTTGCGCAGCTCGCGGGTGGCCAGGTACTGCAGGCGCAGGTCGATGGACAGCGCCAGGGTCTTGCCGGGCTTGGCGTTCTTGGTGACCTGGATGTCCTTGATCAACCGGCCGCGCCGGTCCTTGATCACCTGCCGCTTGCCAGGCACCCCGGCAAGCCACTCGTCGTAGGCAAGCTCCACCCCTTCGCGGCCGTGGTCGTCCAGGTCGGTGAAACCGACCATGTGGGCGGTGACATCGCCCGCTGGGTAGAAGCGGCGGAATTCCTCGAGCCCATAGACACCCGGGACCTTGAGATCGAGTACCTGCTGGCCCTTCTCCGGGGTCAGGCCGCGGACCAGGTAGATGAATTCCTTGCCAGCCTGCCTGGTCAGGCGCTGGCTGAGCTTGTGCGGGTCTTGCCCAAGTGCCGCGGCCAGGTCCGGCCAGCGCGCCTTGGCGACTTGCATTTCCTTGGGGTTGGCCCACAGGGTGGTCACCGGGGTGCTGACGGCCAGGGGCTCGCCGTTGCGGTCGGTGATCAGGCCACGGTGCGCGGGAATGGGGATGTGTCGCAGGCTGCGGGCATCGCCCTGGCCCTTGAGGAAGTCGCGATCGACCACCTGCAGGTCGATGATCCGCCAGCAGATGGCGCCGACCATCAGCGCCAGCAAGCCGATCACCACCCGGAAGCGCCAGGGATAGAGTGCGCCTTCGAGCTTCATCATGGCGCGACCATCCGCACTTCGTCAGCGGCGGGCACGCGCATCTTCAGCTGCTCGCTGGCCAGGCTCTCGATCCGGCTGTGGGCGGTCCAGGTGCTCTGCTCGAGGATCAGGCGCCCCCACTCGGCCTGTGCCTTGTCGCGCTCGCTGAGTTCCCCGTACAGGGTATTGAGCAGCTGACGGTTCCAGTGCGCGCTATAGGACACGGCAATGGCCGATCCCAGCACGCCGGTGAACAGCAGCAGCATGAAAAAGCTACCGCCTGGCAGAGGCTTGGCCAATAGCCGGCTCACCGCAGCTTCTCCGCAACGCGCATGACGGCGCTGCGCGCGCGGGGGTTGGCCTTGAGCTCGGCCTCGGAGGCAAACCGTGCCTTGCCGTGAACTCGGATCCTGGGCTCGAAGACCTTGTGCTGCACCGGCAGGTTGCGCGGCAGGTTGTCAGCCTCGCCCTTGGCCAGCTTGCGCATGAACAGCTTGACGATACGGTCCTCGAGCGAGTGGAAGCTGATGACCACCAGGCGCCCACCCACTTCCAGCGCGTCCATGGCCGCGGCCAGCCCGGCCTCGAGGTCGCCCAGCTCGTTGTTGACGTGGATGCGCAGGCCCTGGAAGGCGCGCGTGGCCGGGTTCTTGCCTTTCTCCCATGCCGGGTTGGCGACTTTCAGCACTTCGGCGAGGTCGGCAGTACGGGTGAACGGCTGCTCCTCGCGGCGCAGCACCACGGCACGGGCCATGCGCCGGGCAAAGCGCTCCTCGCCGTACTCCTTGAAGACTCGGGCGATCTCTTCCTCGGGCGCGTGCGCGATGAACTCGGTGGCGCTGACGCCACGGCTCGGGTCCATGCGCATGTCGAGGGGGCCGTCATTCATGAAGCTGAAACCGCGCTCGGGGTCATCGAGCTGCGGCGAGGACACGCCCAGGTCCAGCAGGATGCCGTTGACCTTGCCATCGAGGCCGCGCTGCGCGACCTCGCTGCCCAACTCGGCAAAACTGCGCTGCACAATGACAAAGCGGCCGTCTTCGGCCGCCAGCGCTTGCCCCGTGGCAATCGCTTGTGGGTCCTTGTCGAACCCTAGTAGCTGGCCCTGCGGCCCCAGGTTGTCGAGGATCAGGCGGCTATGCCCGCCGCGTCCGAACGTCCCGTCGAGGTAGCAGCCATCGGTGCGCACAGCCAGAGCCTCGACAGCTTCGTCGAGCAGCACGGTGATGTGTTTGAAGCCGCTATCAATCGTCACAGAATAAGATCACGCAAGTCGTCGGGCACAGCGCCCGGTTGTTGAATAGCTGCAAGGTCATCCGCCGAAAGCGCGTTCCAGGCGTCTTCGTCCCACAGCTGGAATTTGTTCAGTTGCCCCACCAGCATTACCTTCTTGTCGAGCTGGGCATGCTCGCGCAAACGCGGCGGGACCAGGAAACGACCACTGCCATCAAGCTCCAGGTCGACCGCATTGCCGATCAGCAAACGCTGCAGGCGACGGTTTTCCGGGCGCAACGACGGCAAGGCGCGCAACTTGGCTTCTATCTGTTCCCATTCATCGAGGGGGTAGACACACAGGCAGCGATCGACCGCATCGATGGTCACGATCAGTTGGCTGGCACAACGCGAATCCAGCTCGACGCGGTACCGACTCGGCATGGCGAGACGTCCCTTTGCGTCGAGGCTGATAGCGTTGGCTCCGCGAAACACGGCGTTCCCCACGATTTTAGCGTTTGTTTATCAGAAAACCCACTTCGTGCCACTTTCTCCCACCTCGCGCACACTATAGGAATCCGCCCAGCACACCGTCAAGGCGCGTTCATGCGGAAAATCCTTACAGGACGGCGATTTAGCTCATGAATGCAAGGAAGATTAGCTACATCGGGAATTTTCTAGCGGGGAAACCTCAAGGCACCCAGACACATATGGGCCGAACTTAAAGTGATTTCTCAAGAATAAGACTATTTAGATATTACGAAGGGATTGCCCGTAGAGAACGAACAAGAAAAGGAGGTGGAGAGTCGATCTGTAAGCCGGGTTCTGTCGAGGACAGTCATTCCTCTACGACGGCCATCACTGGACGTCTTTAGCAACCTACCCGGTTCCAACGCGGGCCGCGCCATGTGGAACCCTATTTGGTCTTGCTCCGAGTGGGGTTTACCTAGCCACGAACTGTTGCCAGTCGCGCGGTGCGCTCTTACCGCACCTTTTCACCCTTACCGGCACCGAAGTGCTTAGGCGGTTGTTTTCTGTGGCACTTTCCGTAGGCTCGCGCCTCCCAGGCATTACCTGGCACTCTGCCCTATGGAGCCCGGACTTTCCTCCCCCTTCTCTTGCGGAACAAAAGAAGGCAGCGACTGTCCAATCGACTCTCCGCGGCCAAGGTTACCGGGAGCGGCGCCCAAGGACAAGCGCTAAAGCGATAAATGGCATCGCGCCATTACCCACCCTTCTGTCGCTCGAGCGCAGCCTGGTAGAGCAGGTTCTTGCGCACGCCGGTAATTTCGGCCGCCAATGCGGCGGCTCTCTTGAGCGGCATTTCCGCCAGCAGCAGGTCTAGTACGCGAAGCGCTTCACTGCCGACCGCCTGTCCATCGTCCGGTGCGGTCCAGCCCGCGACCAATACCACGCACTCTCCTCGCTGCTGATTGCTGTCATTGGCCACGAACGCGTGCAGCTCACCCAAAGGCAGGCCCTTGAGGGTCTCGAAGGTCTTGGTCAGCTCTCGCGCCAGCAAGGCCGGACGCTCGGCACCGAACACCGCTTCCATGTCTTGCAGGCATTCGAGGATCCGGTGCGGCGCCTCATAGAAGATCAGCGTGCGAGGCTCCTCCCTGACTAGCTCCAGGCGCGCGCGGCGCCCGACGGCCTTGGCCGGCAGGAAGCCTTCGAAGATGAACCGGTCCGAGGGCAGCCCGGCCGCCGAAAGCGCGGCGATCAACGCGCAGGCGCCCGGTACCGGTACTACGTCGACGCCTGCAGCGCGCGCCTGGCGCACCAGGTGATAGCCCGGGTCGGAAATCAACGGCGTGCCAGCATCGGAGATCAGCGCCACGTCATCGCCGGCCAGCAAGCGGGTGAGAAAGCGGCCGCCTTCGTCACGCTCATTGTGCTCGTGACAGGCCGCCAGGGGCGTGGCGATGCCGAAATGCTGCAACAGGCGGACCGAATGGCGAGTGTCCTCGGCGGCGATCAGCGCGACGCTCCCCAGCACCTTCAAGGCCCTGGCACTCATGTCGTCCAGATTGCCGATGGGGGTGGCGACCACATAAAGCGTACCGATCGTGGATTTCGAAGCCCCTGGAACATCTGTCACTGCGCACACCTGTCGTTTCGGATCTGAGGCGGCCATTGTAGCCCGACCGTCGGCAACACTGCGCAACCATCTTGCCCGGCGGGGGTAGTCACAGCACCTATATTGAAGGATCAGCGCCGCCGTCGTCGCGCCCCGGCCAGTGCTTGGGTACAATCATCGGCCAACTTGGTCGAGTAACAGGACACCTACATGATCGCTTGTCTGCGGCTGTTCACAGCCATCTGCCTCGCTGCCCTGCTGGCGGCCTGCGCCAGCTCGCCCTCATCCAGCCTGGGCGAACTGCCACGCACCCCGGATGCGAGCATCGAGCAACTGCTTGAACAGGCCGCCGCCGCCAAGTCGCCCGAACAGGCTGCCCTGCTGCGCCTGAGCGCGGCGGACCAGGCCTACCGGCAGAAGGACTTCCCAGGTGCCGCGCGCATTCTCGAGCAAGTGCCGCTGGAATCGCTCAAGCCCGCGCAGCAAGTGTTCGCCAGCACCCTGGCCGCCGAACTCGCCATGAGCCGCAACCAGCCCAAGGCAGCGCTCGCCGCCCTCGCCCACCCCAGCCTGGCGCGCGTGGGCGAAATGCCGCAGGAGCTGCAGGTCCGCACCTACAGCGTGCATGCCGCCGCCCTCGAAGCCGATGGCCAGCTCCTGCCCGCTGCCCAGCAGCGTGTCCTGCTGGGGCCGCTGCTCACCGGCGATGCCGCCAGCGCCAACAACGAAGCGATCTGGACGCTGGTTGCCGGGCTGCCCGTCGAACAGCTGCAGTCCACCGGCACCGACACCCTGGCCGGCTGGACCCGCCTGGCCCTGGCCGTGAAGAGCGCGGGCACCCTGGAAGAGCAGCAGGCCGCCATCGAGAACTGGCGCACCCAGCATCCTGGCCACCCCGCCGCCATCGCCCTGCCGCTGCCCCTGGCCAAGCTCAAGGAGCTGGCCAGCCAGCCCCTGACCAAGATCGCCTTGCTGCTGCCCCAGGAAGGCCCGCTGGCCAACGTGGCACGCGCCCTGCGCGATGGCTTCATGGCCGCGCACTTCCAGGCCCAGCAGTCTGGCCAGCCGGCACCGGCTATCCAGGTCATCGACAGCTCCCGACTGGGCTCGGTCGAAGACTTCTATCGCCAGGCACAGGCCGATGGCGTGCAACTGGTGGTCGGCCCGCTGGAAAAGCCCCTGGTGAAACAGCTCGCTGCCATGGCGCAGCTGCCGATCCCGACGCTGGCCCTGAACTATGCCGATGCCGGCCAGAAAGCGCCGCCACAACTGTTCCAGTTTGGCCTGGCCGCCGAGGATGAAGCCCGCGAGGTTTCCCGCCGCGCCCATGCCGACGGCATGGTCCGCGCCGTTGCCCTGGTGCCCAGTGGCGAATGGGGCGACCGCGTGCTCAAGGCCTTCCGGGAAGACTGGGAGTCCAAGGGCGGCACCCTGCTCGCCGCCGACCGCGTCGCGCAACCTGTCGCCCTGGCCCAGCAGATCGCCGAGCTGTTCCAGCTGCGCCAGAGCGAAGGCCGTGCCCAGAGCCTGCAAAGCACCGTGGGAGGCGACGTCGCTGCGCAACCCTCGCGTCGTCAGGACATCGATTTCCTGTTCCTCGCCGCCACGCCGCAGCAAGCGCAGCAGATCAAGCCGACCCTGAACTTCCAGTACGCAGGCGACGTGCCGGTCTACGCCACCTCCAACGTCTACAGCGCCAGTGGTGACGTCAACCAGTACAACGACATGACCGGTATCCGCTTCTGCGAGACACCGTGGCTGCTCGACACCAGCAGCGGGCTGCGCCAGCAGGTGGTCGCCCAGTGGCCGCAAGCCGGGGGCAGCCTGGGCCGCCTCTACGCCATGGGCGTCGATGCCTATGGCCTGGCGCCACGCCTGGGCCAGCTCAAGGCACTGCCAGACAACCGCATCGAAGGGATGTCAGGCAGCCTGAGCATCAACGCCAACCAGCGTGTCGAGCGCCAGCTGCCATGGGCAGAGTTCGCTGGCGGCCAGGTCAGGCGCCTGCCGGATACCCCGCGCTGATGCCCGACGCCTCGACCACCAGCGCCGGCAAGGCCGCCGAACACCAGGCCCTCGACTACCTTCGAGGGCAGGGCTTGCAGTTGCTGGCGCAAAACTGGCGATGCAAAGGTGGCGAGCTTGATCTGGTCATGCTCGACAGCGATACAGTAGTATTCGTCGAAGTCCGCTATCGGTTGCATGCGGACTTCGGCGGCGCCCTGGGCAGCATCGATGGGCGCAAGCAGAAACGACTGGTGCTGGCTGCCACTCTGTTCCTGCAGAAGGAGCCCCGCTGGGCTGGCTATCCCTGCCGCTTCGACGTTGTCGCCCTGCAGGGCAGCCACCATGCAGGCCAACCGCTTCAATGGCTGAAAAACGCCTTCGAATGCTGAACCCATTCAACTTTTTCGCTCCGTGTTTCGCGGGCTGGCCTGTTGCCGCGCGTCGCGCTGGCCACCGCCCCACTTAAGGTCACACCAGATGGACATGCAATCCCGAATTCGCCGGCTGTTCCAGGCCAGCATCGACACCAA
>JAQZAY010000029.1 GCA_029239415.1 Pseudomonas sp.
CAGCGCCAACCTGCTGACCATGAACGACCTGATCGACCGCATGGGGCGCATCACCGCCAGCCTGCGCTCGTTCGCCCGGCGCAGCGACGACAGTGGCCAAGCCTCGCTGAACAAGGCGATCGAAGCGGTGCTGCAAGTGCTGGCGCCGCGTATCGCCGCGTGCGGGCTGCAGGTGCACCTGGGGGTCGACGACGCGCGCCTGGCCATCGACCAGACCCGGCTCGAGCAGATCCTGACCAACCTCATCGGCAATGCCCTGGACGCCATGGCTCACCAGCCCACGCCCGAATTGTGGCTGGAGGGCACGTTCGACGAAGGCCGCCATCGCCTGCTCGTCCGTGACAACGGCCATGGCATCGACGACGAGACCCGCAAGCATCTGTTCGAACCCTTCTTCACCACCAAGCCGGGCGAGCATGGCCTAGGCCTGGGCCTGACCCTGTCGGCCAGCCTGGCCGCCGCCGCGAAGGGCACGCTCAGCGTCGAGCATCCCACCCATGGCGGTACGGCCTTCGTGCTCATGCTGCCCTTGGCCACACCTCAAGGAACCGGTAGCGCACCATGAACCCCGAGTCTCTTACCGTTTTGATCGTCGAAGACGATCCCCACGTGCTGCTGGGTTGCCAACAAGCCTTGGCGCTGGAGGACATCGTCAGCGAAGGGGTCGGCAGTGCCGAGCAGGCGCTCGAGCGCATCGACGACAACTTCGCTGGCATCGTGGTCAGCGACATCCGCCTGCCCGGCATCGACGGCCTCGAACTGCTCAAGCAGCTCAAGGCCCGTGATCGCAGCCTGCCAGTCGTGCTGATCACCGGCCACGGCGACATCAGCATGGCGGTCGGGGCCATGCGCAGCGGCGCCTATGACTTCATGGAAAAGCCCTTCTCGCCCGAACGGCTGGTCGATGTGGTACGCCGTGCGCTGGAGCAGCGCAGCCTGTCCCGCGAGGTGACCACCCTCAGACGCCAGTTGGCCAGCCAGGGTTCGTTGGAATCACGCATCATCGGGCGTTCGCCAGCGATGCAGCAACTGCGCGAGCTGATCGCCAATGTCGGCGACACCTCGGCCAACGTGCTCATCGAAGGTGAGACCGGCACCGGCAAGGAACTGGTCGCTCGCTGCCTGCATGACTTCAGCCGTCGCCACGACCGGCCGTTCGTGGCGCTCAATTGCGGCGGCCTGCCGGAAAACCTCTTCGAGAGCGAGATCTTCGGCCATGAGGCCAACGCCTTCACCGGCGCCGGCAAGCGTCGCATCGGCAAGATCGAGCATGCCAACGGCGGCACGCTGTTCCTCGACGAAGTGGAGAGCATGCCGATCAACCTGCAGATCAAGCTGCTGCGTGTCCTGCAGGAACGTACCCTGGAGCGGCTGGGTTCGAACCAGAGCATCGCCGTGGACTGCCGGGTGATCGCGGCGACCAAGGCCGACCTGGCCGAACTGGGCCAGCGCGGCGAGTTTCGCAGCGACCTGTATTACCGCTTGAACGTGGTGTCGCTGGAACTGCCTGCGCTACGCGAACGACGCGAAGACATCCTCCAGCTGTTCGAGCATTTTCTCGAGCAGGCGGCCCTGCGTTTCGACCGCCCGACCCCGGAGATCGACAGCCAGACGCTGTCGCGGCTCATGGGCCATGATTGGCCCGGCAACGTGCGTGAGCTACGCAACGTCGCCGAACGCCACGCGCTGGGGCTCCCGGCGTTCAAGAAGCACGACGCCAGTACCGGCCAGACCCTGGGCTTCGCCGAGGCGGTCGAGGCCTTCGAGCGGCACTTGCTGAGCGATGCCTTGCAGCGCAGTGGCGGCAACCTGAGCCAGGCCAGCCAGGAACTGGGCATGGCCAAGACCACCTTGTTCGACAAGGTCAAGAAATACGGCCTCGGCTGATCGATCACTCGCACGGACTCCAAGACATGGACCTGATCTTCAAAGCCGCCATCGGCGCCGGCGTGGTGGTGCTGCTGGCCATCCTGTCGAAAACCCGCAACTACTACATCGCCGGCCTGGTGCCGCTGTTTCCGACGTTCGCGCTGATCGCCCACTACATCGTCGGCAAAGGGCGTTCGCTGGCCGACCTGAAGACCACCATCGTGTTCGGCATGTGGTCGATCCTGCCGTATTTCGTCTACCTGGCAGCGTTGTACCTCCTGGTCGACCGGCTGCGCCTGGAGGCCGCACTCGCCACTGCGGCGCTCGCCTGGCTGCTTGCCGCCGCGGTGCTGGTGACGGCCTGGGTTCGATTGCACTGAGACCGTTCGACCGGGCGCGCTGGCCTTTCGTCCTGGCGCCCTGGCCACCAGCTCTATCTACCGCCTTCGGTCATCCCCGCTTTCTTTCAATCCCCAGGCCCTATTCAGTCACCTGATCGGATTGATGACATGAGCGAACTGACGACGACCGAACCGACGCCTACCCTGCGTCCAACGCACCTGAGACCCGCCCCGCCGACCTCGAACAAGGCCTCGACGGCCCATGCACGCCTGATCGAGCTCGCTACGCCTTTCCATGAGCTGATCAAGGGCGCTCCCACGCTGTCCCGCGTGGTCGGCGAACGGATAATGCAGCAGCTGGCGCTCGACGCCCAGGCCACGGGCCTGGCGTTCACACACGAAGGCACGACGAATTTCGTCAGCCTGGCTCACCTGTGTGTCTTTGCCCACCAGCATCCGCTCTCGGTCACCTCTCTGCCTGACGGCGTCCGCCTTGTCCACGGCAGAGACGGTCGAACAGTGGCCGGCACGACGGTCGAACAGCTGTTGAGCCAGCTGCCGGCGCTGGACCTGCATGGGGCGCTGGTCAAGGCCTGGTACCGTTACTGGAACGCGTGCCAACCCGACACCGCGTCGACGCGAAGCGCACATGCGCAGGCGCTTTACCAACAGCATGTCCTGGCCTCGCTGCAAGCCAGTCAGCCTCGGCTGTCCGACGATGCAGTGGCCTCGGCGCTGGTCGAGGCCGCTCTGGCCCAGACGCCCTCCACCCTGGCCGGCGACCGGCCGGTGGTCGTCCGAAGCACCTTCGCCAGCCCAGGTGCCTTGGTCTTCAGCCTGGAGGCCGAGGGCGCCACGCTGCTGTACCGGCCCGACCGCTTCCCCGCCATCACCGTGCACGCGACGGATGCCGCGCTCTGGCTCGAGCTGACCGGCCACCCTGACGCAGCGGTGCCCTTGCAACGTCTGGAGCACGTCAAGGCCGGGTTCACCCTCTGGCATGACCTGCTGTTCCAACGCCTGGCCGCCACGCTCGAGCAAGCACCGGGCGACGATCTCTGGCGCGACGCCCCCCGGGCGCTGGAGGCTGCGCAGCGGCTCAGCACCGAATGGCACGGCACGCCCTTGCTGGCCATGCCTTCGGCCGAGGATCAGCAACCGATGGCAGCAGACCCGCTGCCCTCGCTGTTCGATCTGGGCGGTTTGCAACTCGATGTACCGCCTCAGGAAAGAACGGCCCAGATCAGTCAACAGCTGGAGCGCGTCTCGCGGGCAGTCGAGCAGGATCCTGAGGCGTTGGCGGACTGCCAGGCCGCGCTGGTCGCGGCGCAACAGGCGGCCTTGCCGGAGATCGAGGCCCATCTGCATTCGCCCCATTGGCATTCCGATGCCGCGCCGCTCGTCTTCAGCGCCGCGCTGATCGAGGCGCACCGTCAGGGCCTGCTCGCCCATGCGCGGCTCAAGCGGCTGATGGGCGAACTCGATGACCTTGACGTGAGGTGCCTGGAAACAGTTGCTACAGCGGCCGATCCGCAGGCCTCATCCCACGCCTTGCGACTGAGTCACCCTGTGCTCCTGCAAGCGCCGCCCCCGGAGGGAAACGACGTGGTGCAGGCACACACGTTGAGCGATGCCATCGTCATCACCCGTACGGCCTCCGACGGTGTGGCAACGATGGGCGACCTGTTGTTCTACTGGCTGGGTGAGCACGGTGGGCTGCTGCGCTGCCGCGATCACGCCGAGCTCGAGCACTGCCTGGGCATCCACCCCGAACATGGACAGTCGCTGGCCTACGTGCCGGTATCCGGCACGGTGTTCGAAGCGCTTCTTCGAGGCGTGATAGCCCATGGACAGCAGTTGCGCCAGCAGATCCAGGACGAAGGGGGCCTGGCTGCCGTCGCGCAGGCGCTACCCGAACTGCACGAGTGCATGGCCCAGCGGCTTCAGGTTCCACGGCATGCCGCACGAGACGCGGCCTTGCACCTGCTCGAACAGCAGCAGCGTGCCCTCGACATCGCGCGTGCGGTGCCGGCGTGGCTCACCAGGCTCTCGCTCGAATCGCGTATGGCCCTGAATACGGTCGTCGAGGCCTACGTGCTCGCGTCCCAGCAAGCCCATGCCCTGGTGGTGCGCGACCTGCCCGTGCGCGCCGTCTATTGCCGCGCGCGGGTCGCACAGCGCTTGCGGCAGGACTTTCCAGCCTACGACGGTCGTCCCGTGACGATCGATGTGCCGGTCAGCACGACGTGGCAGGACGATCCGATCGCAGGCAGTGGCGCACCTGGCGTGCCCGTCAAGCAAAGGCTGGTGCCCAGCGCAGCGCGCGTGAGCCTCGCGCTCGAGGACCTGCTGCTGAACAATGTCGACGACGCCATGCTGCTGCGGTTGCGCTTCCTGAGCGTCCAGATCGACACTCAGGATTTGGGCTTGCGCCAGGCGCTCGACGCAGGCCTCACCTTCACCTCTCTACAGGCACTCGCGCGGGAGCTGGACCTGGCGCACGCTTACGAGAACGTGATCCTCAACACCTACCGGGGTCTGCAGGAAAACACCTGCGCCATGCAATGGCGTCGGGCGTGCCTGACACGTCCATTGCGCCTGATGCTCGAGATCCAGGGGATACTGCTGCAAGGGCGAGGCACCCTGGATGGCGTCGGCCATGACCTGCTCAAGGCGGCCTTGAACGCCCGCACTCAAGCGGATGGCCAGGCCACGGGTCATGACATCCGCTTGCTGCCGGCTCTGCTCACCACTGGAGGTCCTGACACCGACGACAGGGCCACGACCTTGTCCGGTGTGACGTTCATCGAAGATCGGATCAGTGGCGTTACCCTACTGTGTCAGCCCGAACACCCCCATCTGCCATTGAGCCAGTACAACGACCTGGAAAGCGCGCGCTGGGCGTTGTACCAGTCGATCGTGTCGGAAAGCGACGTCACCTACCTGGCGTCACGCGCCTTGCAGGGAGACCCGCGTGCACACCGCTCACGCCTGCAACAGGCTCGCCTCCGAGGATTCGACGGCATCATCGGCATCGGTACTGCGTGGCCTGCCCACCTGTCGCTGCCAGCGCTGCTGCTCGAAGCCCAGTTGGGCAAAGTCATCGCCGCGCACCGGGCCAGTTCGCGCTCGAACGACGATCTGTGGCTGGAAAGCTTCACCCGCCAGAGCGGCATGATCTTCGACTACCTCAAAATGGCGCTGAGCGTCATGCCGTTCATAGGCAGTGCGATCGCGGCCTACGACTTTGCACATGCCTCCGCCCGCGCCGCCGAAGCGTTCATCGAAGGCGAGATGGCGCAGGGTGTCAACGAAGTCAACAATGCCTTGCTGGCCCTGATCGACGTGGTTCTGGATCTGGTGAGCGGTGTCGCCATCAATGTCAGCCTCATCCGCCAGGCGTCGCGCCAACGTCAACTGCGGCAGCTGCACGCGGGCATCGGTACGGGCTGGCGAACCGAGCCTTCCAGGCAGCGGGGACGTTCCACGCTCGACGGGTATGCGTACGCGCGTCCTTTGTCGCTGCAGGGCGTCAAGGTGGGGACGGAGGGCCGCTACACGGGCATCTATCGGCATGCCGAGGGTGATTTCATCCTGGTCGAGGGGCGACCTTTCGAAGTGACCTGGGATGCCGCCGCCCATACCTGGCGACTCAAAGGCACGCCTGGGCATCACTGGCAGCGTGCCGTGGCGCTTGACGAACGGGGCCGATGGGACACGCATTTTTCGCTGTATGGCGTGCACCTGTATGGGGGCGGTGCCGGAGGCGGCCAGACGCTCGGACGTGTGGCCGATCAGCTGGAGCCCTATTGGCCTGCCGCGATTCGCGATCGGCTGCCCCGCTTCCTCGTCGATCGACATTACCGCCGTCAGCGGATGCTGCAAACCCAGTGCTACAACGAAGAAGCGCAGTTGCAACGGTCCTTGGCGCACAGCAATCAGTTGTTCATGCCGTTCAACGAGGCGTCGCCAGCCGATCAGGTGGCCCAGGTGCCTGCGTTGATCGAAGTCACCCAGGCCGATCTGCGCCTGGCGAAGCAGCTGTATCGCTCATGGGACGACTATCTGCGCCTCAGCGCCGGGCGCAATCGCCGCGTACCGTTGCAGCAAAAAGCCCAGGTGGCCCGCGTCATCTGCGATCGCCTGCTCAATCAGATCCAGCTCCATGTCACCTTGAGTCGGCAGAGCCTCACCAGCAGCATGCTGGTCCAGCTCAGGTTGAACGAAATCCACGGCCTGGTCGACCAGGCGCCTCTATTGCGTGAGGCGCGCAAGCTCGCGCTTGCCCAATTGGGGCACCGTGAACGGCTGTTCAAGACCCTGGACGACATCGAAACCTGGTACCCGCTGGCCGAACGGTCCACGGCCCTGCGCCAGAGCGTCGAAACCACCCGGGCGGCCCTCAGCAGTGAGTTCAAGGCCTTCTATCAGACTCAACACCTGATGATAGCGTCGCAACGCTACACCACCGTATCGGTGGTCGCGGAGTTCTTGCTCGAGAACCTGCAGGAACTGGAATCCGACGTGCTGAGCGTACGCAGCACGTTGCTCGACCTTCGAGACGTGGGCGCCAGCGTCGCTCAACGGCGGCAGATCCATCACCAGGCCCGCGAGACGTTCGCGCGTTACAAGCGGCAGCTGCAGTCCACCGAGGCCAGCATGCCGGCGCTGTTCGACGCGAGTCATCTTCAGCAACTCCATGACAACCTGGACACCCTGCTCACCCTGATCGAGCGCAAGTTGCGCCGGCTGCCCGCGTTGTCCGCTGGTCGCGGCGGCCCGGCGAGCAGCCCTCGGCTGTTCCTCGACACCGAGAACCGGCTGCACGTTGGCGATTTCGTCGCAGCCACCGCACACGGCCCGGAACAGATGGTCATGCGAGGCGACGATGGCCTGGTCCTCAAGCGTTTCCTGCGCGCCCAGGGCGACCGTTGGCAGCCACAGGTGTCCGCCTCAAGCCGTGCGCGCGAGCTGCGCGACGTGCAGCACATCGCCAGCGAGCTGCTGGGGGGACTGACGCCCTACCGTGCGAAGGTCCAGCAGTATCAGCGCCACGGCATGCTGGCCGTCGACCTCGAACACATGATGCACATCAAGGCCGAGGACTTGGAACGCTGCGCCCGGCACCTGCGGCGACTGCACCCTGAAGCGAACGAACTGCCGCGCCTGACGAACCAGGCACAGGCCTTGCGCGAAGAAGGCAGAGCCCTGCGGATCGCTCAGACCAAGCGTACCGAAAGGCCGGATACCGGCCACCTGGCATACCTGATGGAGCAAAACGAAGCTTCGATCCGACGCATGGGGGATCGTCAGGCACTGGGCGCTCAGGACTACCTGCAGGAATACGCGATCATCGACTCGACGAGCGAGGGCCAGCCCGTGCTGTGGTATGCGCATTTCCACTACCGCACGCCCGATGCCCCCTTCACGTCGTTCACGGCAGCGCACCTGAAGCGAGCGGTCGACCGGTACCTGAGCCATGAGCAGCCCGATCTGTGGCGTGGCACGATCAGCCCGCAGGTGGCCAATCGACTCTTCGCTCCTCTCTGAAGACGACGGGCGGAGCCCAGCGGCTCCGCCCTTTTTCAGCATCCTTTGCATGACAGGCACGCCAGCATGAGACACACTCATGCGCTTCCTGCTTTTGTTCAAGCGTTGCTGCGAGAGTCGTCGTGCTGGAAATCCGTCACCTGAAAACCCTTCATGCCCTGCGCGAGGCCGACAGCCTCGTCGAGGCGGCCGAACGCCTGCACCTGACCCAATCGGCCCTGTCGCATCAGTTCAAGGAACTCGAAGAGCGCCTGGGCATGCAGCTGTTCGTGCGCAAGACCAAGCCCATTCGCTTCACCAGCGCCGGCCTGCGTCTGTTGCAGCTGGCCGATGCCACCCTGCCGCTGTTGCGCGGCGCCGAGCGCGACATCGCGCGCTTGGCCGGCGGTACCGCCGGGCGCCTGCACATGGCGATCGAATGCCACAGCTGCTTCCAGTGGCTGATGCCGACCATCGACCAGTTTCGCGATGCCTGGCCGGAAGTCGAACTCGACCTGGCCTCGGGCTTCGCCTTCGCGCCGCTGCCGGCCCTGGCACGGGGCGACCTGGACCTGGTCGTCACCTCCGATCCGCTGGACCTGTCCGGGATCACCTACGTGCCCCTGTTCACCTACGAGGCCATGCTGGCAGTGGCCAACCAGCACGCGCTTGCCGGCAAGCCCTACATCGTGCCCTCGGACCTGCTCGACCAGACCTTGATCACCTACCCGGTCGAACGTGATCGACTGGACATCTTCACGCGTTTTCTCGAGCCGGCGGACATCGAGCCTGCCGCGATCCGCACCTCGGAGCTGACGGTGATGATGATGCAGCTGGTGGCCAGCGGTCGGGGCGTCTGCGGCATGCCGCACTGGGCCCTGCACGAGTACAGTGCCCGTGGCTACGTGAAAGCAAAGCGCCTGGGCGAGAAAGGCCTGTTCGCCACCTTGTACGCCGCCGTGCGCACCGACATGCTCGATGCGCCCTACATGCGCGACTTCCTGCTGACGGCCAAGGACATCTCGTTCGCCACCCTCGATGGGGTCAGTGCGGTGCGCTGAGTAACCCGCGGTACAGAGGCAGGATCACCTCGCGCGTCAGGGGCGCCAGCACCAGGTCGGGCGTCTCGTCGGCGCGTACCCAGGCCAGGGCCTCGATCTCCGCAGCGGCCTGGGGCCTCTCGGCGGTATCGACACGAAACAGCTCGGCCTGCACCTGACAACCAGGCTCGTTGGCCGCCGCTGCCTGGAACCTGCCCAGGTACACAGGGGCCTCTGCGTGTACCTGCAGGCCCAGCTCTTCGTGCAGCTCACGCACCAGCGCCATGCGTGCCGACTCGCCTTCGTCGATCTTGCCGCCTGGCTGCATGAACGCCTGGGTGCCGCGCTTGCGGACCAGCAAGGTTCGTCCGTCAGGATCGATCAACACGGCTGCTGCAATGCGAATGAGGGGGGGTGAAACGGTGATCATCAAGGAGGTTCCTTCCATCAGGGCCGCTCAGTGTAAGGCCAACGCCGCGCATCCGCCCGTCCGGTGTCACGCTTGCCCGCGTCGTCAGACTGACCGCAGAGGTCCTGTCTAAATACCGCTTGCCAGCGCGGCCAGGGTCGCGCATAACCGCTCGATGACTCTTTTCACACAGGCACCGTCGGCGCTCGCTGGCTTCCACCCCGCGGTCGCGACCTGGTTCACCCAGCAATTCGGGCGCGTCACGATTGCGCAGGCGCGCACCTGGCCGCTGATCCAAGAGGGGCAGTCCGTCCTGCTGGCGGCGCCGACCGGTTCCGGCAAGACCTTGAGCGCATTCCTCGCGGTGCTCGACGAGCTGGTGCGCCAGGGGCTGGCAGCCGAGGACGGGCTGCCTGACCGCACTCAGGTGGTCTATGTCTCGCCGCTCAAGGCCTTGTCCAACGATATCCAGCTGAACCTGCAACGCCCACTGGAAGGCATCGCCCGGGTGCTGGAAGCGCAAGGCCTGGCGGCGCCTCGCATCACCACCGCCGTGCGCACGGGCGATACGCCCCAGCACGTGCGAGCGGCCATGCGCCGCAAGGCGCCGCACATCCTGGTGACCACGCCGGAATCCTTGTACGTGCTGCTGGGCTCTGCCTCCGGCCGCGCCGGTCTGGCCGACGTGCACACGGTGATCGTCGACGAGATCCATGCGGTGGCCGGTAACAAGCGGGGGTGTCATCTGGCGTTGACCCTGGAGCGGCTCGAGGCGTTGTGCGACCGGCCCTTGCGGCGGATCGGCCTGTCGGCGACCCAGCGCCCGGTCGAGCGGGTGGCGCGCCTGCTGGTCGGCCACGCGCGCGCCTGCGCCATCGTCGACATCGGCCATGCACGGCCACGCGATCTGGCGTTGGAGCTGCCGCCGGTGCCGCTGGGGGCAGTGCTGTCCAGTGAAGACTGGGGGCTGGTCTACGACCGACTGGCCGAACTGGCGCGCCAGCACAGCACTACCCTGGTGTTCGTCAACACGCGACGCCTCGCCGAGCGCCTGGCGCGGCACCTGGGCGAACGCCTGGGGGTGACGCAGGTCGCGGCGCACCACGGCAGCCTGGCCAGGACCCACCGGCTGGAGGTCGAACAGCGCCTCAAGCGTGGCGACCTGCAGATGCTGGTGGCCACCGCCTCGCTGGAACTGGGCATCGACATCGGCGACGTCGACCTGGTCTGCCAGATCGCCTCGCCCGGCTCGATCGCGGCCTTCCTGCAACGGGTCGGGCGTGCCGGGCACCAGGTCGATGGCACGTCGAAGGGGCGGCTGTTCGTCACGTCACGGGACGACCTGGTCGAGTGCGTGGCCCTGCTCGACTGCGTGCGGCGCGGCGAGCTGGACGTCCTGCACATCCCCCAGGCGCCGCTGGACGTCCTGGCGCAGCAGATCGTCGCCGAGGTCAGCAACCAGGCCTGGACCGAGCCTGCCCTGCTCGCTTGCCTGCGTCGCGCCGAGCCCTATGCCGCACTCGAAGAGGAGGATTACCAGGCCGTGCTGCGCATGCTCGCCGAAGGCCACGTCTCGCCCCAGGGCGTGCGGGGTGCCTACGTGCAGCGCGATGCCGTCAGCGGCGAGTTGCGCGGCCGTCGTGGCAGCCAATTGGCGGCGCTCACCAGTGGCGGCACCCTGCCGGACAGCGCCGACTATGCCGTGGTCCTCGAACCCCAGGCCTTGAACATCGGCAGCGTCAACGAAGAGTTCGCGGTGGAGAGCACCGCGGGCGACATCGTCCAGCTGGGCAATGCGTCGTACCGCATCCTGCGGGTCGAGCCGGGTCGGGTGCGGGTCGAGGACGCCCACGGCCTGCCGCCGACCATTCCGTTCTGGATCGGCGAGACACCCGGACGCAGCACCGAGCTGTCGGCGGCCGTGGCACGGGTCCAGGCAGCGCTCGACCGGCAGTTGACGGACTGCGCAGGTGATCGGGACCAGGCCTTGGCCTGGCTGCGCGAGCATTATCAACTCGAAACGGACGCCGCCACGCAGGTGTTCGACTACCTGGGGCGCGCCTGGGCCGTCCTGGGTGGGCTGCCGTCCCAGGACACCCTGGTGCTGGAACGCTTTATCGACGCCGTGGGCGACCCCCAGATGATCCTGCATGCGCCCTTCGGCAGCCGCGTCAACCGGGCGTGGGGGCTGGCGTTGCGGGCACGCCTCGGACGCCTTTTCGACATCGACCTGCACGTGGCTGCCGGCGAGGACGCACTGGTCTTCGCGCTGCCCGCCGCGGCGCACCTCGCGCTGGCCGACCTCTGGCAGTGCCTGCCCAGTGCCACGGCCGAGTCGGTCCTGGTCCAGGCGGTACTCGACGCGCCGCTGTTCGACGTGCGCTGGCGCTGGAACGCGGCGGTGGCCATGGCGCTGCCGCGGATGATCGCCGGCCGCAAGGTCGCGCCTCAGGTCCAGCGCCTGAAAAGCCAGGCGCTGGTCGAGGCCGTGTTCCCTGACCTGGCCGAGCCCCTGGCGCCCTCCGCCGAGCGCCCGTTGCCGGACCACCCGCTGGTCCGGCAGACGCTGGACGACTGCCTGCACGAGGCCCTGGACAGCACGGGCTGGCTGGCCCGGCTACGGCGCATCGAGCGGGCCGAACTGCGCCTGATCGACCTCGACCTGGCAACGCCCTCGCCGCTCGCCCTGGCCAGGCTCGACGCCAGGCCCTATGCGCTGGTCGACAACGCGCCAGTGGCGGAACGGCGCGCCCAGGCGCTCTCGAGCCGTCGCTGGCAAGCACCTGCTTCGGTCGACACCCTGGGTCTGCTGGATCCCGCAGCCATCCAGGCGGTGCGTGCACAGGCCTGGCCCAGCCCGCGCACGGCCGACGAGTTGCACGATGCCTTGATGACGCTGGGCGCGATCACCGAACAGGAAGCGCTGGGGTCGCCTGACTGGGGCCCGCTGCTCGACACGCTGGTCCAGGCTGGGCGCGTCGTCTGCCTGCACGCCGACGGTCTGCGTCTGTGGTTCGCCCGTGAACGCCTGCGCCTGGGCCAGGCCGTGTATCCCCAGGCCGACACACAACCGCCCCTCTCGCCGCTGCCTGGCTTCGATCCTCCGCCGACGCATGCCAGTGCGGTGTCCGACTTGCTACGTGCGCGGCTCGGCGGCCTCGGCCCTGTGACGCTGGAGCAATTGCGCGCGCCGCTGGGGCTGTCGGTCGCAGCCACCGAACACGCCCTGGCGCAGCTGGAGGCCGAAGGGCATGTGCTGCACGGCACATTCACACCCGGCACGCCAGCGCGCCAGTGGTGCGAGCGGCACCTGCTGGGACGCATTCATCGCGACACGATCAAACGCCTGCGCCGCGAGATCGAGCCGGTCGGCGTGCAGGATTACCTGCGCTTTCTGCTCGACTGGCAGCATCTGAGCGACGACACGCGACTGCGCGGGCCACAGGCCGTCGACCAGGCGCTCGGCCGACTCGAGGGATTTCCCTGTGCCGCAGCGGCCTGGGAAACGGAGCTGTTGCCGATGCGGGTCGGCGCCTATGCCACGCACAGGCTCGATCAGGCCTGTCAGGAGGGCCGCTGGGCCTGGTGCCGGCTGGCGACCCAGACCGCCGCCAGCCTGGTGCCCAGCACGCCGCTGCTGCTGGTGCCACGTCCGGCGCTGACGCTCTGGCAACGTCTTGGGCAGGCGCCGGCCTTGGATCGGCTGGGCGCACGTGCGCAGAAGGTACACAGCGTGTTGCAGGCCCAGGGTCCGCTGCGTTTCGATGAACTGCTCCGGTACGCCCGGTTGCTGCCTAGTGAACTGGAGACCGCGCTGCAAGCCCTGGTCGGCAGCGGCCTGGCGAACGCGGACAGCTTCATCGGCCTGCGCGGCCTGATCATACCGGCGTCCAAGCGCACGTCCCGCCACCGGGGTCGCGGGTTGGCGCCCTGGTCGAGCAGCCTGGACCAGGCAGGCCGCTGGACGTTGATGGACGTGACAGACAGCGAGCGCCATTCATCAGCCCAGGTCGAGCACATCGCCTGGACATTGTTACGGCGCTATGGCGTGGTGTGCTGGCGGCTGTTGGCGCGCGAGAGCGAGGCGCTGCCACCCTGGCGCGAGCTGCTGCGCTGCTATCACCGCCTGGAGGCCCGTGGCGAGATTCGCGGCGGACGCTTCATCGACGACCTGGCCGGCGAGCAGTTCGCCCTGCCCGAGGCGCTGGCGGCCCTGCGCCAGGTGCGTCAGCGCGCGCTGGACGGTCGTCTGGTCGTCGTGAGCGCCAGCGATCCGCTCAACCTGATAGGCAGCGTGTTGCCCGGTGCCAAGGTGCCGGCCGTGGGCAGCAATCGATTGCTGTACCGCGATGGACTGCCGGTGGCAGTCCGGGTGAACAACCGCTACCGGGCGCTGGTGGACGCCGATCCCGACACACAGCGGTGCTGGCAGGAACGTCTGCTCAAGCCGGTGTCCTGGTTCGACTGACGCCGGTCACCCACGTCACCCTCCTTGGCATGCGCCTTCTGTCTTCGATAGACGCCTTCAACTGGCGGTCGAGGTCGTGCTGGAGAACCCCGCAAAACGCTTGTTGAACCCGGCCACACGGCCCTCGGCCTGGGTCTGACGCTGCTTGCCGGTGTAGACCGGGTGCGAGGCGCTGGAGACGTCGAGCGCGACATAGGGGTACGTCACACCGTCGGTGTGCTGTTGGGTCCGGTCGGTGTCCATGGTCGAGCCGATGACGAAGAACACGTCGGCCGCGGTGTCGTGGAACAGGACCGGGCGGTACGCAGGATGGATATCAGGTTTCATGGGGCTCACCTTGCTGAGTATTGATACTATATAACATACACAATGCATCCCTATCGTTCCAGCGCTCTTCGTTTTCAACGCACGCGCTCAGCGCTTCATCGCCGTTCTGTCAGCAAACGGGTACCCGAACGAGGCCTCTAGCATGGGCATCCAGGGACACTTCTGGCTTTTCACAAAATTTTCATCGAACTCCCCCACCGTCTACGCTTCAGACAGGCAGGCGAAAACAAGACGGGTTGAGCGAACGACTATGGGTGTGTTGTGGCAATCGGAACCAACCAGGGCGGATACCGGCGAGGCACGTCCTGACGCGGCCTCCCCGCCTCCGGCACCGCCGCGTCGTCGACGCCGGGTATGGCTGTGGTCGTTCGTGCTGGTGATGGGCGCAGGGCTGGTGGTCGTAGGCCTGGCCGTGCATGACGAGGTCCAGACCTCGAAGCTGCAATCGCGCGCGTTCAGCCGCCTGGCTTCGACCCTGACCTACACGCTGCAACCGGGCCCCAGCGAGGCCATCGTCTATCCCGGAGAGGGGCCGTTCGACAAGCGCCTGGGCTACAGTGCCCTGGGCGAGTTCCTGCCGCGGCTGCTCAAGCGCGACTACCTGATCAGCCAGCAGGTGCGTTTTTCGCCGGCGCTGATGCGCTATGTCGATCACGGTCTGTTCGTACCCTACCGAGAGAAGAGCCAGGCTGGGCTGTCCATCACCGACTGCCGCGGCGACACGCTGTATCAGTACACCTACCCCCAGCACGTGTACCCCGATTACGCGGCCATTCCACCGCTGATGGTCAAGAGCCTGCTGTTCATCGAGAACCGCGACCTGCTGGACCCGAGCGATCCGCGCAGCAACCCGGCCGTGGACTGGCCTCGCTTCGCCAAGGCGGCCTATTCCCAGGTGGCCAAGTACCTGGCCCTGCCTGGGCAGTCGGCAGGCGGCAGCACCCTGGCGACGCAGCTCGAGAAGTACCGTCACTCGCCCGATGGCCTGACCGCCTCGGGCATGGAAAAACTCCGGCAGATGTTCTCGGCCAGCGTACGCGCCTACCAGGACGGCCCGGACACCACCGAAGCACGCCAGCGCATCGTGCGCGACTACCTCAACAGCGTCCCCCTGTCCGCGGTGCCGGGGCATGGCGAGGTGCATGGCATGGCTGAAGGGCTGCGGGTCTGGTACGGCGCCGACTTCGAGCAGGTCAACGCGACCTTGTCGTCCACCGCCCAGGATGCCGACAGCCTGGCGGCACGAGGCCTTGCGCTGCGCCAGGTGCTGTCGCTGATGATCGCGCAGCGCCGACCGTCGTACTACCTCTCCAAAGGACGCGTGGAGCTGGCCGAACTGGCCGATGCCCACATCCGCCTGCTGGCCGGCAGCGCCCTCATCGATCGGCCCCTGGCCGACGCCGCGCTGGCCAGCAAGGCCGTGTACCGCGACTGGGTCGCGCAGCCGACGATCCAGCCGATCGTCACCAACAAGGGCATCAGCCTGGCGCGCAACCGTCTGGCGGGCATGCTGGACCGCCCGTTGTACGACCTCGATCGCCTCGACCTGTCGGCCACCAGCACCTTGAAGGCCGACCTGCAATGGCAGGTCAGCCAGTACCTGCGCGACCTGGCCGATCCGGCCTTCGCCGAACGGGTCGGGCTGATCGGGCATCGTCTGCTCACCTCGCGCACCACCGACCAGGTGCGCTACAGCTTCACGCTGTTCGAGCGCACTGCCGACGGGTCGCGCGTACGGGTGCAGACCGACAGCACCGACCAGCCGTTCGACATCAACGAAGGTAGCAAGCTGGAGCTCGGCTCCACCGCCAAGCTGCGGGTCATGACCACCTACCTGGAAATCATCGCCGAGCTGCACGATGCCCATGCCGGCAAGCCGGTGGCCGAACTGCGCAAGGTCCCGGTGGCCGATCTGGACGCGCTCAGCCGCTGGTCGCTCGACTGGCTGATCCGCAATCAGAAGGACCAGAACCTGGCCGCCATGCTCGACGCCGCCCTGGAACGCAGGTATTCGGCAAGCCCAGGGGAAGCCTTCTTCACCGGCGGCGGCCTGCACCGCTTCAACAACTTCCGTTCCCAGGACAACGGCCGCAACCCGACGCTCAAGGAGGCCCTGCGCGAGTCGATCAACCTGCCGTTCATTCGCCTGATGCGCGATGTGGTGCGTTATGTGACCTATCAACAGCCCTACAACCGCGAGCCGCTGCTCAAAGACGACAGCGACCCGCGCCGCCAGGAGTACCTGGCGCGCTTCGCCGACCGCGAAGGCACGCACTACCTGATGCGGTTCTGGAAGAAGTACCAGCGCAAGACCTCGCAGCAACGCCTGGACACGTTCCTGGACGGCATGCGCGTGACGCCACAGCGGCTCGCGGCCGTGCACCGCTACTTGTTCCCCGAGGCGCGCCAGGCGACGTTCGACGCCTTCGTGCGCACGCACAGCCAAGACAATCGCGCCGCCCTGGCCAAGCTGACCGACGACCGCCTGGTCACGCTTTATGACAACTATGGACCCGGCAAGTACGACCTGCCCGATCAAGGCTACATCGCCAAGGTGCACCCACTGGACCTGTGGCTGCTGGGCTACCTGCTGAAGAACCCGGGCGCGTCGCAACGCGAGGCGATCAACGCCAGTCGCTTCGAGCGTCAGGAGGTCTATGGCTGGCTGTTCAAGAGCCGTCACCAGGGCGCTCGGGACAGCCGCATCCGTACCATGGTCGAGATCGAAGCCTTCCTCGACATCCACCAGCGCTGGAAGCGGGTCGGCTATCCCTTCGACCACCTGGTGCCGTCGCTGGCCACCGCCATCGGCAGTTCGGGTGACCGCCCCGCTGCACTGTCGGAGCTGATCGGGATCATCCAGAACGAGGGCGTGCGCCTACCGACCCTGCGCATCGACACCCTGCACTTCGCTGCCAACACGCCCTACGAGACGCAGCTGGTCAGCGACCCGGACCGTGGTCGCCGCATCCTGCCGGTTGAAGTGGCGCATGCCTTGCGCGACGCGCTGTCTCAGGTGGTGGATGCCGGGACCGCACGCCGGGTCTCGGGCAGCTTCAAGCTGCAGGACGGCTCGGCGCTGGTGATGGGCGGCAAGACCGGCACCGGCGACAACCGCATCGAGAGCTTCGGTGCCGGTGGCCGGCTGATCGGCTCACGCTCGCTGAACCGGACCGCCACGTTCGTGTTCTTCCTCGGCGATCACCACTTCGGCACCCTGACCGCCTTCGTGCCGGGCCGTGCAGCGGAGACCTTCACCTTCACCTCGGCCTTGCCGGTACAGGTCCTCAAGGGCATGGCGCCGATCCTGATGCCGTACCTGGAGCCAGGCGAGGCGACCCAGTGCGCTGCGCCGGCCGTGGCGGCGCGCTAGACGGGCGCGCGTCTAGTCGAGGCCGGGTGCTGCCGAACGACGCGCGCCCAGCCGACGATCGAGCCACAGCAGGAGCGTGCCGATGCCCAGAAAACTGGCGAGCACGGCGCTGGCGTTGAGCATCACCCGGGGGTAGCCGAGTGTCGCGACGTCGACGAACGGGTAGGGATAGACGCCGATTTCGTGCCCGCGCCACAGCACGAACAGAAAGTAGATCGCCGGATACAGGCACCCTGCGACCAGGTGCCAGGGCCGCAACGTCCCCTTGGGCACGACGCGCCACCAGTACAGGACGAACAGCACCGGCAGGATGTCGTGCAGCAGTTCGTCAGCCACCCACTGCCATCCCGTGGGCGTCCAGAGCTGGCGCAGCAGCAGGCTGTAGGTCAGCGCCACCAGCACGATGCTCGCCGCGATGCAGGTGCTGACGCCCGGTGACAGGAAGAAGCGACGCGCAGGGCCTGGGCGACCGAACGCGGCATGGCTCAACGTCGTGGCGACGAGGGTGTTGGTGAGCACGGTGAAATAGCTGAACACGCTGATCAGCCCACCCACCAGGCTGGCCTGCTGCTCCCAGCGCGCCAGCAACACCAGGTACACCTGCACCACCAGGCCGAACCAGCCCAGCCAGGCGCCGAGTGTCAGCCAGGGGTGTCGGGGCATCAGCGTGCCGTGCACAGGTCGACGTACAACTGCTCGACCTTTTCCCGTGCCCACGGCGTCTTGCGCAGGAACGTCAGGCTCGACTTCAGGCTGGGGTCGCTCTTGAAGCACCGAACATCGATGCGTTGAGCCAGGCCCTCCCACTGGTAGTGCTCGACCAGCGTGGTCAGGATCTGTGCCAGGGTCTTGCCGTGCAGTGCAGCGTGCTGAGCGGTGCCCATGCGTGTCTCCAATGAGTCAAAGCACGCCACGATACACCAGTCGATGCACACGTGAGGCAGTGCGGCATGGACACGTCGGAGAAAGCACGTTCGAGAACGCGGGCCTGTAACAATGTAACTAATTCTTACAAATAGGATGTTATAGTGTAACGGAACGTTCACTTTTCCAGGATTGCTTCCTTCCATGTCCGCTTCCCCTTTGCGCCTGTCGCCCCTTGCCGCTGCACTGTGCATGATGTCGTTGTCCGCCCAGGCGATCGAACTCGCTCCTCAGGTCATCACGGCCAACCCCTTGGGCAATCACCCACTGGCAAGCCCCAGTACCGTGCTCGACGGTGAGGACTTGACCCGACAGCAGCATGGCAGCCTCGGCGAAACGCTCAACCGCCAGCCCGGCATTGCCTCCACCTGGTTCGGGCCTGGCGCCAGTCGTCCGGTCATTCGCGGCCTCGACGGCGACCGCATTCGCCTCTTGCGCAACGGCGTGGGCGCCCTGGACGCCTCGTCGCTGTCCTACGACCATGCCGTGCCGCTGGACCCGAACACGGTCGAGCGCATCGAGGTGGTACGCGGGCCGGCGGCCTTGCTGTATGGCGGCAGCGCCATCGGCGGCGTGATCAACACCTTCGACAATCGCATTCCCGACGCCCCCATCGAGGGCATCCAGGGCTCGGGCGAACTGCGCTACGGCGGCGCCGGCACGACCCGCAGCCGCGCGGGCAAACTGGAAGCTGGGGATGGCACCTTCGCGTTGCACATCGATGCCAACAGCCGTCAGTTCGATGACCTGCGCATTCCCGGCCATGCCCGCAGCGCCCACGTGCGCACCGACGAAGTCCCCGGCAGTCGGCACCGGCTGGACAACAGCGATGGGCGGCAGGACGGCGGGGCCGTCGGCGGGGCCTACCACTGGGACCATGGCTACGCCGGGCTGTCCTACAGTCGCTACGACGGCAACTACGGCTCGGTAGCCGAGCCCGGTGTGCGCCTGGACATGGAACAGGACCACTACGCCTTCGCCTCGGAACTCCGCGACCTCGAAGGCGTGTTCAGCTCGGTCAAGTTCGATGCCGGCTACACCGACTACCAGCACCGCGAGATCGAAGACGGTGAGGTCAACACCACCTTCAAGAACAAGGGCTACGAGGCCCGTGTCGAGGCACGGCACCGACCGTTCGGTCCGGTGGAAGGCGTGATCGGCGCGCAGGTCGCACGCAGCGAGTTCTCCGCGCTGGGCGAAGAAGCCTTCGTGCCGCATACCGACACCGACACCGCCGCGCTCTTTCTGCTCGAACAGTGGAAAGCGACCGAACGCCTGGACCTGAGCCTCGGCGCGCGCCTGGAACACACACGGGTCGACCCGGACGCCCAAGGCAACGACACCTTCGCCGCGCTCGACACGGCCAGCCGCTTCACCACGGGCAGCCTGTCCTCGGGCGCGGTCTATCAGCTCGACCCGGTCTGGTCGCTGGCCGCCAACCTGGCCTACACCGAGCGCGCACCGACCTTCTACGAGCTGTACGCCAACGGTGCGCACGTGGTCACCGGCGCCTATGAACTCGGCGATGCCGACCTGGGCAAGGAGCGCGCCGTCTCGGCCGACCTGGCGCTGCGCTTCGACAATGGCACCCATGTGGGCAGTGTGGGCGTTTTCTACAGCCACTTTGGCAACTACATCGGGCTGATCGGCACGGGCAACCTGCGCGAGGGGGAGGACGATGAAGACCTGCCTGAATATGCGTATGAAGGCGTGCGTGCGCGCTTCTATGGTGTCGAGGCGCAGGATCGCTGGCAGTTGCTGGAAAACCGCTACGGCCGCTTCGCCCTGGAACTCTCCGGCGACTATACGCGCGCGCAGAACCTCGACACCGACGAGCCGCTGCCACGCATCGCGCCGCTTCGCGTGAACAGCGGCCTGCTCTGGTCGCTGGACCGCTGGCAGGCGCGGGTCGACGTGCAGCATGCCGCCGCCCAGCATCGCACGCCGGCCAACGACACCTCGACCGACGGCTACACCACGCTCGGCGCCAGCCTCGGGTACCGGTTCGAGGTCGGCCAGAGTCAGTGGCTGGCCTTCGTGCGGGGTGAGAACCTCACCGACCAGACCGTACGCTACGCCAGCTCGATCCTGCGTGACATCGCGCCGGCCCCCGGCCGCAGCGTCGAGGTCGGTCTGCGCACCTCGTTCTGACGCCTTTCCCCTGCGCCGGAATACCTGACATTCCGGCGTCCTTCTCCCCTCGACTGGCCCTTCCTTACATCCGCTGCTAGCGTCATGACAAGGAACAATTTGTTTAAATTGGTTGCCAGAAACGAAACAGGCTGTAGGCTTGCCCACCTTTCGTTTCACCCATT
>JAQZAY010000342.1 GCA_029239415.1 Pseudomonas sp.
CCCGAACAGCACGGCGGTGGCCAGGTCGGTGAACACCGTCACCACCGTCACCGCGATGATCGCCAGCACGTCGCTGACCGGTACCTTGTGCAGTACCCGCAGCGAAGCCCAGGCAAACGTCTGCTGGGCGACCACGAACATCACCCCGACCAGCGCCGCCAGAGGGATACGCTCGATCAGGGGCGACAGGAACAGCACGAACAGCAAGATCATCACCCCGGCCACCACCCCCGACAGGCGTCCCCGCCCACCGGAGCTGAGGTTGATCACGGTCTGGCCGATCATTGCGCAACCGCCCATGCCGCCGCACAGGCCCGACACCATGTTGGCCGCACCCAGGGCCACGCACTCGCGGTCGGGGAAGCCTCGGCTTTCGGTGATCTCATCGGTGAGGTTGAGGGTCAGCAGGGTTTCGAGCAGGCCGACCATGGCCATGAGCAGCGCGTAGGGCGCGATGATCTTCAGGGTCTCCAGGCTCCACGGCAGATCGGGCCAGGCCAGCTGCGGCAAGCTGCCGGCAATGTGCGCCATGTCGCCCAGCGTGCGGGTCGGCAGGTCGAGCAGGTACACCAGCAGGCCGACGCCGAGGATCGCCACCAGGGCGGGCGGCACGGCGCGGGTCAGCCGCGGGAGCACATAGACGATGAGCATGGTCAGGGCGACCAGGCCCAGCATCAGGTACAGCGAGGCGCCGGCCAGCCAGTGCTCGCCAGCCTTGAAGTGCTCCAGCTGGGCCAGGGCGATGACGATGGCCAGCCCGTTGACGAACCCGAGCATCACCGGGTAAGGCACCAGCCGCACCAGCTTGCCCAGGCGCAGCAGCCCGAACAGGATCATGATCACCCCGCCCAGCAGCACCGTGGCCAGCAGGTACTGCACGCCGTGCTGCACCACCAGGGCGACGATCACCACGGCCATGGAGCCGGCCGCGCCGGAGATCATGCCGGGGCGGCCGCCGAACAGCGCGGCGAGGGTGCAGATGATGAAGGCGCCGTACAGGCCCATGAGCGGGTTGAGGTGCGCGACCAGGGCGAAGGCGATGCATTCGGGCACCAGCGCGAACGAGGTGGTGAGGCCGGCGAGCACGTCGGCGCGAAGAGAGGCTGGTTTCATTCGGATCCTGCTGCCTGGCCCGGGCAAGAGGCGCCCGGGCGGGAAAAAAGAGCGGCGATGTTACGGAATTTGTCTGGCGGCGGCCACTTGCACATGCTTCAGCGCACCCTCTCGCGGCTCTGCACGGCCAGGTCGAGCGCGCGCTGCATGTCCAGCCGGGCGGAACGCCCCAGGTCGGGATGCTGCAACTGCCCGCGGCGTTCCGAGGGCAGGATCGGCGCGGTCAGGTCCTCGGCGTCCATGGCCTCGAAATCCTGCTCGGCGCCCATGGTCAAGGCACTGCGCCGGAGCAGCATGCGTACTTGCTCGGGGGTCAGCCGCGGATTGATCGACAGCATGGCGGCCACCGTGGCGGTCACCAGCGGGGTGGCGTAGGAGGTCCCGCAATGCACCTCCTTGTCCACCGGGGTGCGGATGCAGGCGGCGGCGCTGACGTCGACCCGCATGTCGATGTTCGAGCTCCTGCGCTTGACCACGTGCGCCGGATCCTCCACAGGCGCCGGCTGGTCGCTGCGCTGGTGGCCGCCGACCACGATCAGCTGCTCGGTGATGAACGATGAAGGCAGTCGATACTCATCGGTGCCGGACCAAGACGAACCATTGCCTGCCGAGTTGACGACCACGACGTCGGGGTGTTCCTTGCGCAGCCAGAGGAAGAATTCCTCGAGCAGTTCTTCGTACCCGCTCATGGCCAGGCCCGAGCGGACCAGCGAATCGACCTCGTCTCCGTCGACGTCGCGAGCGCCGACGCGGTGCACGCCCCAGCTCCAGTTGAGCACCCGTGCGCCATCCTCCACCAGGTTGACCGAAGCGGCGATGTTGGCCGTGATGCCAGCATCGGAATTGCGTTCGACGATCACCTCGAATCCAGGGCTTGACTGGCCCAGGCCCGAGAGAAAACCGCCCTGGGTGCCCTCGCCGGTTGCCGCGAGGATGCCTGCGACGTGGCTGCCGTGACTGTCGGCACGATTGCCGTCGGGCGCGTACAGGCAGCTTTGACCCGCCGCGCATGCGCCACGGTAGGCGGCAAAGGCTGGGTTGTCGAAGTCCACATCGCGCTCGATAACGCCGACGCGGATCGGCTGCACAGGCACCTTGGAAGCGGGTATGCGTCGCTGGTAGTAGTACAGCGCGTCGAGGAAGCGGTTGGCGGCCCACTCATCGGCCTGGCTGGCAGCCTTGGCGGGCCTGGCCTCACCCTCCTCCTCGCTACGCTCGGGCGCGGACTCCTCGATCACCACCGCATCGACGCTGGTCTCGCTGCCGATGCGCAGGACCAGCGCGTCGCGCTGCGTCAGGTCGTGGGCGGGTAAGCGCAACTGGTAGACGTTCAGCGGCGGGATAGCGCCGACCACCTGGGCGCCGTACTTCTGCGCGATACGCCGGGCCTCCTGCAGGCCGTCGTGCTGCTCCTCGATCACCAGGCCGACCAGGTCGAGATAGGTGTCCAGGCCATCCATGTTCTTCGCCACTTCATCCGGACCGGCGGCGACCACGTGGCTGGAGCCTTGGGTAAGCCAGACCGGATTGCTGCGCTGGTTGCCAGCTTCCAGCCAGACCGGGCCGCTGTGCGTGGATGCCTTGGGAAGGTCGAGCTGCAGCTCGTCGCCGTGGCGCTGGACGCTGTCCTGGGCCAGGCGCTGCTCGCCAAGCCAGACCGTGGGCGTCGCCTGGCCGAGACCCTCAAGCCCCAGGCACCAGCGTGGCGAGTCCTGGGCAAGCAGGTCGCCGCAGCGTTGCAGGTGCTTGATGCGCAGGGTGTCAGCCGCAGCGAGCGAGGACATGAGAAGGCAGATCGGCAGGATGAGTCCTTTCACGGGCGGTGACCTTGGGGGCAGGTGATGTTTGCGACTGTGCCTGCGCGGCAAAGGTTCAGGTGTTGGTTGCTTGCGAGGCACTGGCCCCGGTGATCTGCGATCATGTCTACATCACTTGTGGAGATCTCGCCCATGCGCCTACGCCCCCTCCTCGCTTCCCTGCTGCTCGCCACTGCGTTTACAGCCCAGGCCGCACCCGATACGCCCCCGCGACGCCTGCTGATCAGCGTGGACAATACCGACAGCAACCTCCAGGACACCCGCAACGGGCGCACCATCCGCTACGGGACGACCAACCGCGACGGCGGCCTGATGCAGGTCCAGGCCCTCGAGGGCAAGCCGGCACTGATCCAGGTTGGCCAGAGCGTGCCCATCACCAGTACCGGTACCGATAGTTATGGCGAACTCCAGAGCTATACCGAGCACCGCAATGTCACCCAGGGCTTCTACGCCACTGCCGATCTCGACGGTGAAATGGTACAGGTCGCGATCAGCACCAATAACGACCGAATTTCCAGCGAACGCGCGGATGTAGTGAACGTGCAAAGCACCGACACGACCGTACGTGGCAGGCTTGGAGAATGGATCACCGTGGCCGGATTCAACCGTCAGAGCCAGGCAGATCACACCAGATCACGCCGTTACAGCACCCAGCGTGGTGAAAACATGACCTTGCGCCTCAGAGTCGACGCTCTGGACTGACCCCAGGCATTTCGCGGCCTCGACCAAAGGCCTGAAAAATGACCGGCAAGTCGCATTAGACCAAAGATGTAGTGATCATAAAAAAGCACTACAAAACATTTGACGACCTGTTTTGCCAAGGGCATGATGGCCCCGCTCCCCGCTGATCCAGGGCCCTGGCAAGGGCCTTCGAGGCGCATCCGAGCGCTGCGCCCTTCCTCTACCCCGACCGATGCGACGAGGTTATTTTCCATGGCACTGACACGCGAACAGCAAATTGCAGCCCTAGAAAAAGACTGGGCCGAAAACCCGCGCTGGAAAGGCGTGACCCGTACCTACACCGCCGCCGATGTCGTCCGCCTGCGTGGCTCGCTGCAGCCAGAACACACCCTGGCCCGCGCGGGCGCCGAGAAGCTCTGGAAGCTGGTCACCCAAGGGGCTCATCCTGCTTTCCGTCCCGACAAGGACTTCGTCAACTGCATGGGCGCCCTCACCGGCGGCCAGGCGGTGC
>JAQZAY010000343.1 GCA_029239415.1 Pseudomonas sp.
GGCGAGCAGGGCGACCATGGTGTTCTGCGGCGTCAGCAGCATTTCGACGCGGCGGTTCAGGGCACGGCCTTCGGCGCTGTCGTTGGCCGCACGCGGCATCACCGAACCCATGCCCTTGAGGATCAGGCGGTCACGCTGCAGGCCGCTGAGACGGAAAATCGCCGAGACCGAAGCCGCCCGCTCCAGGCTGAGCTTCTGGTTGGCCGCTGCGGCCCCGGTGCTGTCGGCATGGCCCAGGACCAGCACGGCGGTCTTCGGGTCGCTTTCCACAGCCTTGGCCACACGGGTGATCGGGCCCAGTGTGACGGGCAGCAGCATGTTCGGACGGTCCGGGTTGTAGTTGCCATCGACCGGCAGGGTCACGGCCAGCAGGTCATCGCGCCGCTCGACCTGCAGGTTGGTGCCCTTCACCGCCTCGCGCAATTTCGGCTCGTAGTCGTCCAGCCAGGCCTGGGTGGCCTTCTGGTCGATCTTCGGCACCACCGGCTGGGCCTGGGCGGTCTGTTTGTCTTCACCCCCGAACGGCCACCACCAGCGGCTGCCGCTTTCGGACTTGGCATCGGCCTTGGCGACCTTTTCGGTCACCGCGTCCTTGACCTCCTGGTCGGCGACCTGGTCGGAGCCGAACGGCCACCAGTGACGGCTGGTCTGGGCAGAGCCGTCTTGAGCGTGCTGGGCGCAGCCGGTCATGGCCAGGCACAGGGCGAGTGCTAAGGTTTTTTGTGAAGACATCAGCGATACACCATGAATTAGAAGAGGTTTTGCCCAGCCGTGGAGGGGCGTTGGCGTTGAGGATAGACAAAGCCTGCGATCAATACTCGTACAACCCGATCAAAGGCAACCGGCCAAGGCGCGGACCAATGCCTGGGCGCGTGGGTCCATCAGGACGTACGGCCCCAGGGTGTGAGTGACGAAGCCGAACGCGACGTCGTGCCCAGGATCGGCGAAACCGACCGAGCCACCGGCACCCGGATGACCGAAGGCCTTGGCGCCTAGCCCGAAGGTGGCATTGGGCTGATCGGGCTGATCGAGCATGCAGCCCAGGCCGAAGCGCGTCGGCGTGAGCAGCGTCAGGTCATGACCACAACTGTGCTCACGGGTCATTTCATCCAGCAGCTCGGCCTCCAGCAGGCTGCCATCGAGCAAGCCGGCATAGAAGCCGGCCAGGGCACGCGCCGTACCGTGTCCGTTTGCCGCCGGTTGCTGCATCCGGCGCCAGGCCGGCTTGTTGGTACTGGTCAGCATGCCCGGCGGGTTGGTGAAGGCGCGTGTGGACAGTGCCTCGGGTTCGCGCAGGGTCACGTGCAACAGGCGCTGCGCAGCAGCGTCCCCGGCATTGCCTTTGGCCCGGGCCAGGTGCGCGACGCGAGGGAAATCCTCGTCATGCAGCCCGATGTGGAAGTCCAGGCCCAGCGGCCTGGCGGTACGGGCGACGATCGCGTCACCCGGCATACGGCCATCGACACGGCGGATCAACTCGCCCACCAGCCAGCCATAGGTGATGGCCGCATAGCCGTGTGCCGTGCCCGCTGTCCACCAGGGTGCTTCGGCCGCCAGCGTCTCGACCATGCGCTGCCAGTCGTAGAACGCTTCGGCCGGCAGCAGGCCGTGGATGGCCGGCACACCGGCACGGTGGCTGAGCAGCTGGCGAACAGTCACCCCCTGCTTGCCAGCCTGGGCGAACTCCGGCCAGTAGCGCGCCACCGGGGCGTCCAGGGCCAGCTTGCCCTCGCCCACCAGCTGCAGGGCCGTGACGGCGGTGAAGGCCTTGGTGCAGGAGAACAGGTTGACCAGCGTGTCGCTGTGCCAGGCCTCGGTGCCATCCTTGTCGGCCGTCCCGGCCCACAGGTCGATCACCACTTCGCCGCCGACCTGGATGCACAGCGCCGCGCCGCGTTCTTGAGGATCGTCGAAGAGTGCGGCGAATGCCTCGCGCACGGCTTCGAACTTCAGCTCGTAATGACCCTGGATCTGCACCTGCCTGCCCTCGTTCACCGATGTCGCAAAGGCGTGCATTGTTTCAGTAGTTGAGCGGTTTGCATACACCGGCTGGTCAAGCGAAGGCGCACTGGAGGCCGCAGGCGCCCGTGAAGACACGGGGTGGCAGCGGCACAGCGCTTCACGGCGCCTGGGTGGGCGCCGCGACGCTCGCCTGCTCGCGCAGCGCTGCGAGGGCGCGCGCATGGCTCTTGCTCACCGCCTCGACGAACCCCGACCAGGGCACATCGGTAATCGCTACCAGCCCCAGGTGACCGTTCTCGCCATCGAGCAGACGTCCGCTGGCCGGCTGATCGAGGTACTGGAACCAGTGCGCACCCACGATCAGCGGCTGCGCCAGGGCGGCGTCGATGAAAGCGGCATAGGCCGGCCCACGCGCCTCCTCACGCGGCACCTCCACCGGCCCGGGCCAGAACGGGCCACGGTCGCGCGAGCCGAACTGGAACTCCGAGACCAGCACCGGCTTGTCCAGCTCGGCCAGACGAGCGAAGTCGTGACCGTCCTCGGGCGCGAGGGTATAGAAGTTGAAGCTCAGCACGTCGCAGAACTCGGCGCAGGCCTGGACCGCCTCGGGCGTGCTGACGGCGAAGCGTCCGCCGAGCAGCAGGTGATTGGGCGCGTGCCAGTCCAGCGCGTCGGCGATGGTCTTGAAGTAGGTCTGGGCGAACACCGCCTGGAAATGCTGGTAGTCCCGCTCGATCTCCGGGTGCGCCGGGTCGGGCAGTGGCGCCTCGAAGCCAGGGTCCTCCATCAGCTCCCAGGCCGGCAGCTGGATCCCCCATGCCTTCGACAGCCCTTCCTGGTTGCGGTACTTGTCGCGCAACTGCTTGAGGAAGGCTCGCTTGGCCGGCACGTCGGTGGTCAGGCGCAGGGTGCCGAACGCCAGGCCGTAGCGCGCCCTGGGGTCGTCGCCCGGCGCGGCCCAGGCCAGCTCGTTGTCGGCGAAGTAGCCGATCAGCCAGGGGTCGTCGCGGTGGTCGCGCGCGGCGATGGCCACGGCGCGCTCGGTGGCCATGGCGAAGCGCGGATCGAACGGATCGGGCATGCGCCCCCACCAGTCCATGCCGGTGCTGATGCTGGCGTAGTCGCCGACGATCGACAGCGGCAATGTGTAGGGCATTCGCGCCGCCTGCCCGAGCGCCGGGTCGCTCCAGTTGCCGAGGGTATTGAAGCCCCAGGCCTGGAGTCGGTCCAGCGTATGGGCCTGCCAGCGTGAGGCATCGACTTGCGAAACCGGGCAGGTCGCCTCAGGCGTGTTGGCCGCCGCAGCGCAAGGGGCAGACGCGGTACGCGCCAGGTTGGCGGCATAGAAGTCGAACCAGCGCCCTTGCTTGTAGCCGCGCCCCCGCGAGGAGGCATTGCCGTCATCGTTGTTGCCCTCACCATAGAACGCGGCCAAGGGCTCGCCCTCCCCGGGAAGTTGCGTGAACATGCCCTCCCGGCCTGCCACGTAGGTGCGCCCGCCGTCGCGGGCCACGGCATTCACGCCCAGCGAAAAGAACGGGTGGCCCTCTGGCGTGATCAGGTACCAGCGCCCCTCGCGTTTTTCAGTATGGAAGAACCCGGTGGCCTCGAACGCCTGGCCGCCGGTGACGCCTCCGTAGGTATCCAGCGCCTGTCGACCCGGGGCCTGCAACGCTGTCTGCAGGCGCTGCCGTTCGCGCTCGGCCCCGGCCTGAAGCTGCGCATCGCTGTCGACCTTGTCTGGCCAGCGGCCACGGGTCGCCTGCCCATAGCCATCGATCAGCTGGGCATACGCCGCGTCGATGGCCTGGGTGTCGTCCTGCACCGCCACTTTTTCGATCAGCAGGCTTTGCGCCACGGCAGGCCGGGGAATGCTCAGGGTGATCGAGGCCACCTGGGCGAGGTCGAGTTCGCCACTGCTGGCGACCACCAGCAGACGCTGGCCTTCATGCATCCAGGGCATGGGGGGCCCGGCGCGCATGCCTTCGTTCAGCGGGGCATGGGCCTGCAAGGGAATCCAGACCGTCTGGGCGGGGCCGGCCGGCAGATCGATGCGACTGGTCAGGCGCTGTCCGGCCGTGTCCTGCACCGTCACCTCGACGGTCAGGGCCCAGTCCATGCCGCTTTGCAGG
>JAQZAY010000344.1 GCA_029239415.1 Pseudomonas sp.
GCCGAGGCGATGACCACCATCGACGTCAACACCGGCGCTTTCGTCGGTCACCGCAACCTCGAAGAAACCATCTTCAAGACCAATCTGGAAGCGGCCACCGCCATTGCCCGGCAACTGCGCCTGCGCAACATCGGCGGGATCATCATCATCGACTTCATCGACATGGAAGATGAGGAGCATCAGCGCCAGGTTCTGCGCACCCTGGAGAAGCAGCTGGAACGCGACCACGCCAAGACCAACATCATCGGCATCACCGAGCTGGGTCTGGTGCAGATGACCCGCAAGCGCACCCGGGAAAGCCTCGAGCAGGTGCTGTGCGAGCCCTGCATTTGCTGCCAGGGCCGTGGCAAGCTGAAGACTCCCGAGACAGTGTGTTACGAGATTTTTCGCGAGATCCTGCGCGAGGCCCGTGCCTATCAGGCCGAAGGCTATCGTGTGCTGGCCAATCAGAAAGTGGTCGACCGTCTGCTCGACGAAGAATCCGGCAACGTGGCCGAACTGGAAGCGTTCATCGGACGAACCATTCGCTTCCAGGTCGAGTCCATGTATTCCCAGGAACAATATGATGTGGTGCTGCTCTGAAACGGCCAGTGGAACGATTCTCGACCTTTAGGGCTGACACGGTACATCGCCGGAGCATGCCTGCATGGTCCGTGTGAGTGCTGCGCTCGGGGGCGTAATCCGTTGGGCCCTGGCACTGTGCGCGGTGCTGCTGGTGTTGCTGGCGCTCTATGTCAGCCTGGGTCGGCAGTTGATTCCCCTCGTGGCCGAGTACGACGGGCAGATCGAGGCGCGTGCCAGCGAGGCGCTGGGCATGCCGGTGCGCATCGGCAGCCTGGAGGGCCGCTGGAACCGTCTGGCGCCAGTGCTGCTGATTCATGATGTGCAGGTGGGCGAGGGCAGCAACGCGTTGCGCCTCGATCAGGTCAAGGTGGTACCGGACCTGTGGGGCAGCCTGTTGGCGCGTGCGGTGCGCATTGCCCATCTCGAGCTGGGCGGCGTACAGCTCAGCGCCGTCGAGGACGCCACGGGCAAGTGGTCGATCAAGGGCGTGCCCCAGCAACCGGATCAGGCCTTCGACGTGCAGCGCACGTTGCAGCAGATGCAACAGGTCGAGCAGTTGTCGGTGCTCGACAGTCAGTTGACCCTGCAACCCTACGAGCACGATCCACTGACCCTCACCTATGTCGGCCTGAGTCTGCGCACCGGTGACGAGCGCCAGCGTCTGGACCTGCGCCTGCACCTGCCCGACGGCCAGCCGCTGGCGCTGAACATCAAGGCCCAGGTGCGCGCTGAACACTGGCGCGACGGCCGCGCCCAGGCCTACGCGAATTTGCCGCAGAGCGACTGGGCAAAGTGGCTGCCAAGCCGCTACACCCAGGGTTGGAAGCTTGACCAGCTCAAGGCGGGGGGCGAGGTTTGGGTGGACTGGGCAGACGCCAATGTCCAGCGAGCCGTGGTTCAACTCGATGCGCCGGCGTTCAAGGGCGCCTATGGCGACCACAAGCCGTACACCATCGCCGATCTCACGCTGAAGGCGTGGATGCAGCGCAACACCGACGGTTTCGACGTGAACCTGGGAACCCTCGCCATGACGCTGGACGGCAAGCCGTGGCAGAGCCATATGGCGCTGCAGCAGCGCGCGGCAACGCCGTCGAGCCAGGAGCAGTGGCGTGTGCAGGCCGACCGCCTCGACCTGACCCCGATCACGCCACTGCTCGACGCGCTGGCACCCCTGCCCAAACAGGTGGCGGCCATCGTCAATGGCCTGAACTTCACTGGCGTGGTGCGCAACCTTTCCCTTGACGTTCGTCCCAAGGCCACGGGTGCCGAGCGCCTGAGCTACGCTGCCAACCTGGAGAATGTCGGCTTCGATGCCTACTACGGTGCGCCAGCTGCGGATAATGTCAGTGGCAGTTTGATTGGCGACATCGGCCAAGGCGAACTGCGCCTGGACAGCGACAAGTTCATGCTGCACCTGAGCCCCATCTTCGAAAAGCCCTGGCATTACCTCAAGGCCAATGCCCGGCTGAACTTCAAGCTCGATGATCACGCTTTCACCTTGATCGCGCCGGCCATTCGTGTGCTGGGCGAGGAAGGCAAGATCGCTGCCGATTTCCTCATTCGCCTGCCGTTGCATCATGAGGCCGAGCCCTACATGGACCTGCGGGTTGGCCTGGTCGACGGCGATGGCGCCTACACCAGCAAATACCTGCCCAAGGTGCTCAGCCCGTCGGTCGACCAGTGGCTGCGTACGGCGATCAAGCGCGGCGCGGTCGACCAGGGTTACTTCCAGTACCAAGGCTCGCTGGCCAGTGCAGCCGAGGCCCATTCGCGCAGCATCACCCTGTTTTTCAAGGTTCATGACGTGACCCTGGCCTTCCAGCCCGGCTGGCCGGAAGCGCGCAAGGTCGCAGGCAATGTCTACATCCAGGACGGCGACGTGCGCATCCTGGCTGACCGTGGGCAGATTCTCGACACCAAGGTCAGCGACGTTGCCGTCAGCGTGCCCCACGTACCAGTTGGCCAGGACAGCCACTTGTTCGTGAACGGCAATTTCGACGGCGGCCTGGCCGACGGGTTGAAGATCCTGCAGACCGCCCCGATCGGTACCGCCGACATCTTCGCTGGCTGGCAAGGCGAGGGCCCGCTCAAGGGCAAGCTGGAACTCGACATCCCGCTGGTCAAGGGGCACGAGCCCAAGGTGGTGGTCGACTTCAGTACCCGTGCGGCGCGTCTGAAGATCAAGTCGCCGGAGCTTGCGCTGAGTCAACTGGGCGGGACATTCCGTTTCGACTTCGACAAGGGCCTGAGTGGCGAGGGCGTCACGGCCCAGGCCTTCGATCAGCCGGTCAAGGCGCAGATCCTGGCCGAAGGCAAGCCGGGCGCGCCGTTGACGCGCATCGTCGCCGACAGCCAGATCCCGGTGAAACGCCTGGTCGACTGGTTGCAGGTCAAGCAGGCCGTGCCGGCGTCCGGCGATATCGCCTACCAGTTGCAGCTCAAACTGGGCAGCGACAGCCAGCTTCGCGTCGACTCCGACCTCAAGGGCGTCGACATCGACTTGCCCGCACCTTTTGGCAAAGCGCGTTCCGTGGCCCGTCCCACGGCCTTCGTGATGAACCTGCAAGGCCGTGAGCGTCGCTTCGACGTCACCTATGCCGACATCGCCAGCTTCGCCTACGCCGCGCCGCCCAACGACCTGGCCAGCGGCCGCGGCGAATTGCTGGTCGGCGCCGGCACGCCGCAGCTTCCTGCGACCCAGGGCCTGCGGGTGCGTGGCGCGTTGCAGACCCTGGACCTGGAGCCGTGGCAGCAGCAGGCCGAGAACTACACGGGCGGCAATCCGAGTGGCACCGCCAGCCAGATCATCAATGCCGTCGACCTGCAGATCGGCACGCTCAAGGGGTTCGGCCAGCAACTCGACCAGGCGCGGGTACAGCTCAACCGCAGCCCCGGCGCCTGGCACCTCGCTGTGGCCAGCCAGCAAATCACCGGCAAGGTCGATGTGCCCGATGGCAAGGCGACCCCGATCAATGTCGACCTCGACACCGTGCGCTTGCCGCCGGTCGATCCGAACGCGGTCAAGGCGGACAACCCGGTCGAGGCGCCCGATCCCCTGGCCAATGTCGATCCGCGCAAGATACCGGCGGTCAATGTCAGGATTCGCCAGCTGTTGCAGGGTCCAGAACTGGTCGGCAGTTGGTCGCTGAAACTGCGCCCGACCGCCCGGGGTGTTGCCCTCAATGACCTCGACCTGGGGCTCAAGGGCTTGATGCTGCACGGTGCGGCGACTTGGGAAGGCGCCCCCGGAGCGTCCAGCACCTGGTTCCGCGGACGGCTGCAGGGCAAGAACCTGGCCGACGTGCTCCAGGCTTGGAAATTCGCGCCCACCGTGACCAGCGAATTGTTCCACCTGGATGCCGACGGACGCTGGCCCGGTTCGCCGGCCTGGGTGGGACTCAAGCGTTTTTCCGGCAACCTGGACGCGACCCTGCGTGACGGCCAGTTCGTCGAAGTCGAAGGCGGTGCCCAGGCCCTGCGCGTGTTCGGTCTGCTCAACTTCAATGCGATCGGTCGCCG
>JAQZAY010000345.1 GCA_029239415.1 Pseudomonas sp.
CAGCAGCGCACGCAGCAGCGGGCCTTTGGCCAGATCCAGGCTGCGCTGAGCCGCCTCGCAAGCCGCTTCGATGGCGGCGGCATCGGTGGCCGTGGTGCGCGTCAGCAGCGGTTGCGCCGGTTGCAGCGGGCCGTGCTCGGCGGTGTCGCCAGTAAAGCGCAGGCGCAGGGCATCGTGGTGGGCGTACAGCGCCAGCAGCGCCTGATTCAGGGCGTCGGCGTCGAGCGGCGCATGGGCGCGCAGCAGCAACGACTGGTTCCAATGCGCCGGTTCGGGCATGCCCCGTTCGAAGAACCAGTGCTGAAACGGCAGCCAGGGCGTCACCCCGATCACGGGGCCTTGTTCGACCTGGCTGGCCACGGCCTCCCGCCACTGGGCGACCGTCGCCAGGCGCTGGATGGTCTGGTGCTGGAACAGGGCCTTAGGCGTGATGTGAAGCCCTGCCTGGCGCGCGCGGCTGACCACCTGAATCGACAGGATCGAGTCGCCGCCGAGGACAAAGAAGTTGTCGGTGACGCTCACGGGCCCTGTGCCGAGCACCGCCTCCCAGATATCGGCCAGACGGGTCTCGATGTCCGTGGTCGGCGCCTGGTAGGCCTGGGCCGGGGTCGACAGTTCCAGTGTCGGCAGCGCCTTGCGGTCGAGCTTGCCGTTGGGGGACAGCGGCAGGCGCTCCAGGGCTAGCCATTGGCTGGGTATCATGTAGTCGGGCAGGCCGTGGCTCAGGTGCTGGGCCAATTCGGCTTGCCAGCCTGCGGTTTCCTGCTCTAGGACCACATAGCCGACCAGTTGCTTGCCGTCCGGCACCGTCACTACGGCTTCACGCACCGAAGCGTGCTCCAGCAAGCGTGCTTCGATTTCGCCCAGTTCGATGCGCAAACCGCGCAGCTTGACCTGATGGTCGATACGACCGGCGTACTCGATGACCCCATCGGGGCGTTGGCGGGCCAGGTCGCCGGTGCGGTACAGGCGCTCGTCAGTGCCGTAGGGGCTGACCACGAAGCGTTCGGCAGTCAGACCCGGACGACGGTGGTAGCCGCGCGCCAGGCCTTCACCGGCCAGGTACAGCTCGCCCAGCACGCCCACCGGGACCGGTTGCAGCTCGGCATCGAGAACGTAGCAGGCCAAGTTGGCGATGGGCTGACCGATCGGCACGCTGTCGCGGCCTTCGTCGCGGCAGGTCCAGTGGGTGACGTCGATGGCCGCTTCGGTCGGGCCATAGAGGTTGTACAAGGCAGCATTCGGCAATTTGGCGAAGACCTGGTGCTGCGCATCGACGGGCAAGGCCTCGCCACTGCACACGATGCGCTTGAGGCTGGTGCAGCTCGAAACGTTCAGGTCCTGTACAAAGGCCAGCAGCATCGATGGCACGAAGTGCAGCGTGCTGACCTGCTCGGTGGTGATCAGCTCGATCAGGCGTGCCGGGTCGCGGTGATCGCCTGGAGCCGCCACGACCAACCGTGCGCCGGTCATCAACGGCCAGAAGAACTCCCAGACCGACACGTCGAAGCTGAACGGGGTCTTTTGCAGCACCGTGTCGGCTGCCGACAGACCATAGGCTTCCTGCATCCAGCACAGGCGGTTTATCAGCGCCGAGTGACGGTTGCCCGCCCCTTTCGGGCGGCCCGTGGAGCCGGAGGTGTAGATCACATAAGCCAGGTTCTCAGGATGCACCGGCACTTGCGGATCGTGGCTGCAAGCGCTGCCTGCTTCCAGGTCCAGCGCCAGCGTCTGCACGCCCTCGCTCACTGGCAAATCCAGATGGCTCTGGGTCAACAGCAGGCGCACGCCACTGTCTTGCAGCATGTAGCGCAAACGATCCTGCGGGTATTCCGGGTCCAGCGGCACATAGGCGCCCCCAGCCTTCAAAATAGCCAGCAAGCCTACCACCATCTCCACGCTGCGCTCGGCAGCGATGCCCACCAGCACATCGGGACCGACACCCAGTTCGATCAGGCGATGGGACAGGCGGTTGGCACGTTCATTGAGCTGCGCGTAGCTCAGACGCGTCCCGCCAAACACCAACGCCTCGGCGCCGGGCGTGCGCTGCACCTGCGCTTCGATCAGTTGCTGAACGCTGCTGTCCAGCGGGTAAGCGACCGCCGTGTCGTTCCACTGCACAAGGGCACGCTCACGCTCGACCGCCTCCAGCAACGGCAACTCGGCCACCGTCTGCTCCGGCCGCTCGACGATGCCTTCCAACAGGTTGACGAAGTGCGTTCCCAGGCGCTCGATGGTGCATGCGTCGAACAGGTCGGTGGCGTAGATCAGCGAGGCATCCAGCCCCTCGGCCGACGCCCGGGTTTCCAGGGTCAGGTCCAGCTGGGCCCGGTCGGTGACACCGTCCACTGGCTCGATGTGCACACCGGCCAGGCGGGCGGCCTCTGGGGCGCTCCGGGTCGTCGCCTGATGGTTGAACATCACCTGGAACAGCGGGTTCAGCCCCAGCGTGCGCTCTGGCGCCAGCGCCTCGACCACCTGCTCGAACGGCAGCTCCTGGTAGGCCTGGGCCTCCAGGGCATGCTGACGTACCTGGCGCAGCAACGTGAGAAACGGCGTACGGCCGTCGACCTCAGCGCGAATGACCTGGGTATTGACGAAGTAGCCGATCAGGCGCTCGGTTTCCACCCGGTTGCGGTTGGCGTTGGGCACGCCGACGCGGATGTCGGACTGCCCGCTGTAGCGGTGCAGCAGCGCCTGGAACGCCGCCAGCACGACCATGAACACGGTCGCGCCTTCGGTACGTGCCAGGGCGTGCAGGCCCTGTACGACGTCGGCGCGCACTTGCACGGTGTGCCGCGCGCCTCGATGGCTCGGCGTGGCGGGACGCGGACGGTCCATGGGTAGCGCGAGCACCGGGCTGCCCTGCCCCAGGCGCTCGGTCCAGTAGGCCAGTTGCCGATCCCGCTCGCCCGCCTCCATCCAGTGCCGCTGCCAGAGGGCATAGTCGGCATACTGGATCGGCAAGGGCGCCAGGCTCGGCGCCACCCCGTGGCTGAATCCGGCATACAGGGCGATCAGTTCCTCGATCATCAGGCGCATCGACACGCCGTCGGAGACGATGTGGTGCTGGCTCAGCACCAGCACATGGTCCTGATCGGCCAGCGCCAGCAACCGAACCCGCCACAGCGGGCCGCTGGCCAGGTCGAACGGCCGGTGGGTTTCCTCGACGATCCTGGCCTGCAGCGCAGCCTCGTCCAGCGCACCCACCGCGTCGTGCGCGATCGTCACCGGGGCACTCGGCGCGATCATCTGCACCGGTCGGGTCTGTTCGAACACGAAGCGCGTGCGCAGCGTCTGGTGACGCTCGACCAGATGGTCGAAGGACCGCTGCAAGGCCGCCGTGTCCAGAGGCCCACGCAGGCGCAGCGCCATGGGGATGTGGTAGGCGCTGCTTTGTGGGTCCAGCTGCCAGAGCAGCCACTGGCGTTCCTGGGCGAACGACAGAGGCAGCGCGTCGAAGGCCGACTGCACCTCGGGAATGGGCAGGTTCGCGGGGGACACGCCCTCGGCCTGCATCTTCTCCAGGTAGAGCGTGCGCTTGTCCAGCGGCAGGGTGATGAAGCGGCGGGCGATGCGCGCGGCGACGGTGCTGTCCATCACAAGGCCTCCAGGTCGTCGAGCAGGCCTTCCAGGCGACTCAAGGTCGAGGGCTGCACGGGCGCTTCGCCGAGGCTCAGCTGGTCGGCCAGGGCGCCGAGCACCGGGTACTGGAACAGCAGTTGGGGCGACAGGGTCAGCCCCAGGTCGAGTTGAATGCGAGACACGGTATTGATCACCAGCAGGGAATGCCCGCCCAGTTCGAAGAAGTTGTCCGTCAGCCCGACCTGCTCCAGGCCCAACACCTGGGCCCAGATCGCGGCCAGGCGCTGCTCCAGTTCGCTGCACGGCGCGACATAGACCTGGCGCGCCTGCGCCGGATCCGGCGCGGGCAGGGCCTTGCGGTCGAGCTTGCCGTTGGGCGACAGCGGCAGGCGGTCCAGCGCCAGCCATTGGCTCGGCACCATGTAGTCCGGCAGGCCATGGCTCAGGTGCTGGGCCAGCTCGGCCTGCCAACCTTCGGCTTCCTGCTCAA
>JAQZAY010000346.1 GCA_029239415.1 Pseudomonas sp.
TTCCTGCAGCAACTGATCAATGGGCTGACCCTCGGGTCTGTCTATGGTCTGATCGCCATCGGCTACACAATGGTCTATGGCATCATCGGCATGATCAACTTCGCGCACGGCGAGGTGTACATGATCTCCGCGTACCTCGCGGCTATCAGCCTGGCATTGCTGGCCTACTTCGGCATCGAATCCTTCCCGCTGCTGATGCTCGGCACGCTGTTGTTCACCATCGTCGTCACGGGCGTCTATGGCTTCACCATCGAGCGCATCGCCTACAAGCCCCTGCGCAACTCCACCCGCCTGGCACCGCTGATCAGCGCCATCGGGATTTCGCTGATCCTGCAGAACTATGCGCAGATCAGCCAGGGCGCGCGCCAGCAAGGCGTGCCGACCCTGCTCGAAGGGGCCTGGCGCGTGGAGGTCGGCACCGGCTTCGTGCAACTGACCTATACCAAGATCTTCATCCTCATCGCCGCGTTCGTCGGCATGGGCCTGCTCACCTATGTGATCAAGTTCACCAAGCTCGGCCGCATGTGCCGCGCCACCCAGCAAGACCGCAAGATGGCGTCGATCCTGGGCATCAATACCGACCGGGTGATTTCCTACGTGTTCGTCATCGGTGCGGTGATGGCCGCGCTGGCGGGCGTGCTGATCACCATGAACTACGGCACCTTCGACTTCTACGCCGGCTTCATCATCGGCATCAAGGCCTTCACCGCCGCGGTGCTGGGCGGGATCGGCTCGCTGCCAGGGGCCATGCTCGGCGGGATCATCCTGGGTATTTCCGAGTCGCTGTTCGCCGGGATGATCAACTCCGACTACAAGGACGTGTTCAGCTTCTCGCTGCTGGTCCTGATCCTGATCTTCCGACCCCAGGGCCTGCTGGGTCGTCCTCTCGTGGCGAAGGTGTGAACATGTCTGCTGCCAAATCTTCCGGTTTCGATATCAAACGCAGCGTGGTGGAAACCCTCGTCGCAGGCTTGCTGGCGCTCATCGTCTTTGGTCCGGTGGTCGGTGTGGTGCTCGACGGCTACAGCTTCATGGCCGAGCCACGGCGCGTGGCCATGCTGGTCGGCGTGGTGATGATCGGGCGCTTCGTGCTCAGCCTGTTCCTGCAGACCGACACCGGCCAGCGCATGCTCCAGGGCTTCGACAACGGCGGTTCGGGCGTGCACGTGCTGGCGCCGGACTACAAGTCGAGGCTGCGCTGGATCATCCCGGCGCTGATCGTGATTGCCATCGTTTTTCCCATATTCGCCAACAAGTACCTGCTGACCGTGGTCATCCTGGGGCTGATCTACGTGCTGCTCGGCCTGGGGCTGAACATCGTGGTCGGCCTGGCGGGCCTGCTCGACCTGGGCTACGTGGCGTTCTACGCCATCGGGGCCTACGGCCTGGCGCTGGGCTACCAGTACCTGGGCCTGGGTTTCTGGAGCGTGCTGCCGCTGGCGGCGATCGCCGCGGCGCTGGCCGGTTGCATCCTCGGTTTCCCGGTGTTGCGCATGCATGGCGACTACCTGGCCATCGTGACCCTGGGCTTCGGCGAGATCATTCGCCTGGTCCTCAACAACTGGCTGTCGTTCACCGGCGGCCCCAACGGCATGCCGGCACCATCGCCCACCTTCCTGGGCCTGGAGTTCGGGCGTCGGGCCAAGGATGGCGGGGTGCCGTTCCATGAGTTCTTCGGCATCGCCTACAACCCCAACCTGAAGTTCCTGTTCATCTACATCGTGCTGTTCCTGGTGGTGCTGGCCGTGCTGTACATCAAGCATCGCCTGACCCGCATGCCCGTGGGCCGGGCCTGGGAAGCCCTGCGCGAGGACGAGATCGCCTGCCGCTCGATGGGCCTGAACCACGTGCTGGTCAAGCTCTCGGCCTTCACCCTCGGTGCCTCCACCGCGGGGCTCGCCGGGGTGTTCTTCGCCACTTACCAGGGCTTCGTCAACCCGTCGTCGTTCACCTTCTTCGAATCGGCGCTGATCCTGGCCATCGTGGTGCTCGGCGGCATGGGCTCGACCGTGGGCGTGGTGATCGCCGCCTTCGTGCTGACCGTTGCCCCCGAGCTGCTGCGCAGCTTCTCGGAGTACCGCGTGCTGCTGTTCGGGGTGCTGATGGTGCTGATGATGATCTGGCGACCGCGCGGGCTGATCCGTATCAGCCGCAGCGGCGTCGTCCCGCGTAAAGGAGTGGCGCCATGAACGACGATATCATCCTGTCGGTCGACAACCTGATGATGCACTTTGGCGGCATCAAGGCGCTCAGCGATGTCAGCCTGAAGGTCAGGCGCAACGACATCTTCGCCCTGATCGGCCCCAATGGCGCCGGCAAGACCACGGTGTTCAACTGCCTGACCGGGTTCTACAAGGCCAGTGGTGGGCGCATCGAGCTGAACATGCGCGGGCAGAGGACCAATGTCATCCAGCTGCTGGGCGAACGTTTCCAGGCGACTGATTTCGTCTCTCCGAAGGCGATGGGCAGCCGCCTGTACTACAAGATGTTCGGTGGTACCCACCTGGTGAACCGGGCCGGGCTGGCGCGTACCTTCCAGAACATCCGCCTGTTCCGGGAAATGTCGGTGGTCGAGAACCTGCTCGTGGCCCAGCACATGTGGGTCAATCGCAACCTGCTGGCCGGGGTGCTCAACACCAAGGGCTACCGCAAGGCCGAGAGCGATGCCCTGGACCATGCCTTCTACTGGCTCGAGGTGGTCGACCTGGTCGACTGTGCCAACCGCCTGGCCGGCGAACTGTCCTACGGCCAGCAGCGGCGCCTGGAGATCGCCCGCGCCATGTGCACGCGTCCCCAGGTCATCTGCCTCGACGAGCCGGCGGCCGGCCTCAACCCGCACGAAACCGAAGCCCTGAGCCGGATGATCCGCGTGCTGCGAGACGAGCACGACATGACGGTGGTGTTGATCGAGCACGACATGGGCATGGTCATGAGCATCTCCGACCATATCGTGGTGCTCGACCACGGCAACGTGATCGCCGAGGGCGCCCCGCAGGACATCCGCAACAACCCGACGGTGATCGCCGCCTACCTGGGTGCCGACGAAGAGGAACTGGTATGAGCGCACCCATTCTCGAACTCCGCGAACTGGACGTGTTCTACGGGCCGATCCAGGCCTTGAAAAAAGTCTCGATGCACATCGACGAGGGCGAGACGGTCAGCCTGATCGGCTCCAACGGGGCCGGCAAGTCGACGCTGCTGATGTCGATCTTCGGCCAGCCGCGCGCGGCGAGCGGGCAGATTGTCTACCGGGGCACCGACATCACCCGCAAGTCATCGCACTACATCGCCTCCAATGGCATTGCCCAGTCGCCGGAAGGGCGCCGGGTGTTTCCCGACATGACGGTGGAGGAGAACCTGATGATGGGCACCATTCCCATCGGCGACAAGTTCGCCAGCGAAGACATGCAGCGCATGTACGAGCTGTTTCCCCGGCTCAAGGAGCGCCGCAACCAGCGCGCCATGACCATGTCCGGTGGCGAGCAGCAGATGCTGGCCATCGCCCGGGCCCTGATGAGCCGGCCCAAGCTGCTGTTGCTTGACGAACCTTCGCTGGGCCTGGCGCCGATTGTCGTGAAGCAGATCTTCGCCACCTTGCGTGAGCTGGCGCAGACCGGCATGACCATCTTTCTCGTGGAACAGAACGCCAACCATGCGCTCAAGCTGTCGGATCGAGCCTATGTGATGGTCAACGGGCAGATTCGCATGACCGGGACGGGACAGGAGCTGTTGGTCAACGAAGAGGTGCGCAACGCGTATCTGGGCGGGCATTGAAGTCCTGGGATACGGCCATAAAACGGCATGCTCGTCGCTGGAGGGGGCATGTGGACAACTTGTCGCACCCTTCTCCTGCGCTTGGTTGTACGGGAGTGACTAACCCTTGTTTCCATGGCCTGCAGACTTGTCCACGAATCGTGTGAGGCTGGCTGTGGAAAACATGGTGGCATGTCTCTACAGGCCACGTAAGACGTGGCCTGTAGAGTGCTGCTCATTTTTTGATCAATAAGTGCCTGCGGATCGGATTTCTGCTTGTCCCAAGAGAGGGTGCGCTGCCATGCGACGAAAGGAC
>JAQZAY010000347.1 GCA_029239415.1 Pseudomonas sp.
GGCCAGGCAGAACCGCATGGGCAAGCCCAAGGCCACTGTCGTGCACCCGCTGCTGGCCAACCCGCTGATCGACGAGCCCTTCGATGACGTGGAGATCGACCTCGCTACCTTCGACTTCCAGGACATCGAGGAAAACGGCTTCGACCCGGCGCACTTCGATGACCTGTTCCAGGCCATGCACCAGGCCGAAGCCATCGGCCTGCTCGCCCTGTGCCTGGTGTTCCTGCAATACCCGGTGCTGGAACTGGTGGTCGCCGAGGAAGACCCGGAAGCGGCGACCGACTTCATGATGGGCCTGCTGATCGTCTACCGCGGCCTGTTCCACAACGAGAGCGAAGACGCCGCCGTGCAGTGGATCGGCAGCGAAACCTTCCAGGCCGCCTACAACGAGGCCGCGGAGATTCTGCAGAAGAAGAACGCCCGTGGCGGTGTGCGAACCTGACCGCTACCTGCTCACTGCTCGCCGTAAAGCCCGGCCTCGGCCTCGCCCATGAAGATCTCCAGCGTCTTCGGGCCGATGCCCTCGAAGGCCAGCAGGCGCTGCGCGAACTCTTGCCGACTGGGGCTTTGCTGGCGGATGGCGGTAACGGTACCGCCGTACTCGGACAGTAACTTGCGGCTGAGCTTGTGCAGGCGCGCGGCAGTGGAAATGTCGTAACGCACGTAGCGCGCCTGGCCGAGCAGCCGCACCAGTTGTTGCTGGCTGCACTGGGCAAGCTTGGCAGGCGTGTCCAGCCCCTGCTGCTCGACGAGAACCCCATAGGCCCGTTCGGCCACCGCCTGCTGGATCGGTTTGCCGAACAGAAAGCTGGCGAGCAACCATTTGAACAGCGCCTGCTCGTCTGCCTTGGCGAGCCCGGCCTCGAGCCCCAGTTGCTGTGCGCTGATGCGTTGCTTGGTCACCGGTGCCGCTCCCTTCATGACGCGCGCGGTCTGCGCCCTCTCTGCAAGGCAGACCACGGCCAGCCGGCAGCGATCACTTCATCTGCACCAGGCAGAGCCCGACGACCCGCGGCGAGCAGTGCGCCGCGATCAGTCAGGCGAGTCAGATCTTGAAGCGCGACACCACGGTGCGCAGCTCCCCGGCCAGGCGCGACAGCTCGTCGGCCGTCTGGGCGTTTTCCTCGATGCCCTCGATCAGAACCACGCTGCCATTGCGAATCTCGATGACGTTGCGGTTGATGTCTTCGGAGACGGCGTGCTGCTGCACCGCCGCGCTGGCGATCTGGGTGTTCATGCCGACGATCTGCTCGACCTCATCATTGATCGCACCAAGGCTCCTGGCCGCCTGATCGGCCGATTGCACGCAGGCCTGGGCCTTGTCCTGGCCGGTTTTCATCTGTTCAACGGTAGCGGCCATGGCCTGCTGCAGTTCCTGAATGATGCGGCGGATTTCCTCGGTCGAGCCCTGGGTGCGCGAAGCCAGGGTGCGCACCTCATCGGCCACCACGGCGAAGCCGCGACCCTGCTCGCCGGCACGCGCCGCTTCGATGGCGGCGTTCAACGCCAGCAGGTTGGTCTGGTCGGCGATATTGCGGATGACCTCGATGACCCCGCCGATCTCCTGGCTGTGCACCGCCAATGCGGATACCTTCTGCGCGCTCAGCTCAACCTCACCGGCCAGCGCCTCGATGGTCATGCGCGTGGTATTCATCACCGCCAAGCCATTGGCCGACGCCTGGCTGGCCTGCCCGGCCGCCCGCGCGGCGCCCTCGGTGTTCTGCGCCACGTCGGCGACGCTGGCGGTCATCTCGTTGATGGCCGTGGCCACCTGCTCGGTTTCGCCCTGCTGGGTATTCATCGACTGCTTGGCCCGGGCAATGGAGGCCCCCAGGCGCACCGAGGCCTCGGACACCGCGTGGGAACTGTGCTCCACCTGCGTCAACGAGGTGCGGAAGGCCTGCACCATGTGGTTGAAGCCCTTGCCCACGTCGGCCATTTCATCCTTGCCACGGACCTGCACCTGGGCGGTGAGGTCGCCTTGGGCAATCTGCCGCGAGGCTTCCAGCACCTCGTCGATGGCGTTGCGCATCGAGCGGTAGATGCCCATGAACACATAGACCAGCAGCAGGCCCATGAAGGCGAACATGCCGAGGATCAAAGCCCGTTCGGACAGTCGTTCGTGCGTCCGCTGCCCCAGGGCGTTGGTCAACTCTTCCTGCAACACGTCCTGAGCCTTGTACAGATCGGCCACCACCGCGTTGCCGTTGGCCGCCAGCCCCTGCACCCCATTGATGGTGCTGCCGGTGTCGGCGAGCACTCGGCCAAGGTCGGCGCGAAAGCTGTCCAGCGCCTGCAGTGCGCTGTTGATCGGCGCCTGCAACCGATCTGCCAGCGCCGGCTCGTTGCGACGCAGCAGCGCCAGGCTTTGCAGCAGCTCCTGGCGGATCTGCAGTTCCTGCTTGAGCAATACCCGCAGCGCCGAGCGCGTGCCGGCGCCAAGCGGCTGGCCTTCGCGCAGCCCGCTGGCCAGGCCGCGCAACTGGCCGACGACGTTTATCTGCCGCGGCAGGCGCAGGGTGCTCTGGTCGATCATGAACAGCGAGTTGTAGTCCTCATCCAGCACCATGCCCGATGTGGCGCTGACCAGATAAACGAAATTCAGCGTCTTGGCGAGCTGGTCGTTCCAGGCATCGAAGATCTGCCCCTGATCGGCATTGCCCCTGCCCTGCTCGATCAGCTGCAAAGCGTCGGTACGCAGGCGCGCCACCCGGTCAGCGGTTTCCAGCGTGGTGCCCAGCTCGCGGTCGGTGGCCTCCAGCTTGCTGAACGCCTCCTGCAATTTCGCCTGGTTGGCGGCGAGATCGCCCTGGGCCGTGGCATCGCCACTGAGCAGGCGGTTGGTCAGGGCGCGCTGCAGCATCGACAGGCGCAGTACGGGCGTGACGTCCAGCAGGTAACGCTGGCCAAGCTGCTCGCTGCGGATAGTGTCGATGCTGGCGTTGATCTGGTTGATGACGCGCAGGCCCAGCAGGCTCAGCGGAATCAGCACGATCACGGCGAGGATCGCGAATTTGACGGAAAAGCGAAGCCGACTGGTCAGGTGCATGGCAGGAGCAAGGATATTCATGGTTTCTCACAGACCTCTCAGGGTCGGCTTGGTGTTTTAGTGTGCAGGGCCCATCTCGCGGCACGAGAAAGGCCAGCTGTGCCTGCCTGGATGCGCCCGTTCGACAGCGGCCCACCACAAATAGCAATACGCCATTACTGGCGATGTGCCTATGACTGCGCCACCTACACAAGGTTGCAACGATATGTTTCAGCCAGGCTGTAGCCCTACCTCGCCGTATAAACCTGTGCGCTTTGTACAAGGTTCGTATCGCCCCAGAGCGGTGCGGGTCGCGCATGGGCTGCACTTGGCTTGTATCAGCCCTGCGCAGCGAGCCGCGAGCGATTACGCCGCCCATCGTAAATAGCAATGAGACACTATCAACCCGATCGATACCCAACATGCGCCATGGCCTCTCGAAGAGCGGGCGTAATCGGGCTAGCCTCGCGTTCACATGCAGTGCCCCCATCACGCCGATAGCGAGGATTCCATGACCCAATCAACCTATGTTCCGCCAAAGGTATGGCAGCACCTTGAAGCTTCCGGTGGCCAGTTCTCCAAGATCAACCGCCCCACCGCCGGCGCGACCCATGACAAGCAACTGCCGGTCGGCAAGCACCCGCTGCAGCTCTACTCCATGGCAACGCCCAATGGCGTGAAGGTGACCATCCTGCTCGAGGAATTGCTGGCGCTGGGGCACAGCGGCGCCGAGTACGACGCCTGGCTGATCCGCATTGGCGAAGGCGACCAGTTCTCCAGCGGCTTCGTGGGCGTCAACCCGAACTCGAAGATCCCGGCCCTGCTCGACCGCAGCGGCGACACCCCGGTGCGGGTGTTCGAATCGGGCTCGATCCTGATGCACCTGGCGGAAAAGTTCGGCGCCTTCCTGCCGAAGGATGGCGCGGCGCGCGCCGAGACCCTCAACTGGCTGTTCTGGCAGATGGGCTCGGCGCCCTTCGTGGGCGGCGGCTTCGGCCACTTCTATGCCTATGCGCCGGAAAAATTCCAGTACCCGATCG
>JAQZAY010000348.1 GCA_029239415.1 Pseudomonas sp.
TAGACGTCTGGCGCCTGGATCTACGCGTCGGTCAGGGTGCCCGTCAGGCTGAATACAGCACGCTGCAGGTGCGCAGCCGCGCCAGTGGCGCCAATCGATGAAAGCGCGCAGCCATGGTTTCACCCTGCTCGAAGTGCTGGTGGTATTGAGCCTGCTGGGCGTGCTGCTGAGCCTGATCGCAGGCGCCATCCTGGGCGCCAACCGCGCCATGGCCAAGGCCGAGCGCTACAGCATGGCCCTGGACGAAGTACGCGCCAGCCAGAACTTTCTGCGCACGGCGATGGGGCAGGCCCTGCCGCTGGCGGCGGGTGCCGGGCAAAGCGCGCTGGAAGGGCAGCCCGCCGAGGCGATTTTCGAGGGCGACGGGCAGCACGTGCGTTTCTATGCACCGCTGTCGCCCAGCCTGGGGGGCGGCGTGTATCGCCACAGTCTGGAACTGGCGGGCCAGCGCTTGCAGCTCACGCTGGCACGGTTGCAAGGGCAGGCCTTGCAACCTCACGGCGAGCCACAGGTGTTGCTGCATCGGGTGCAGACGCTGCAGTTGAGCTATCGCGGCCTGACGCCGCAAGGCCAGCCCACCGGCTGGCTGGATCACTGGCCATGGCCCAGCCGCTTGCCGCGCGGGGTACGCATCGACGTCCGACTGGCGGGGCCGGTGCCCTGGCCGCTGCAAAGCGTGAACCTGCGTCTGGACCTGTCCGGCGAGGCCGGTGCGCTGTGACGGCGCGACGTGGGATGCGTCGTCAGCGCGGCGTGGCACTGCTGCTGGTGCTGTGGGTGCTGGCATTGCTCAGCGCTCTGCTGGCCGGCCTGGTGGGCTGGGTGCACCTGCAGAACCGCCAGGCGCTGTGGCAACGCCAGCATACCCAGGCGCTGCTGGCCGCCGAAGCGGGTGTGGGCATGGCGGTGGTGGCGCAACTGCAGCGCGATCCGCAACGGCACTGGCTGGCCGATGGGCAAGCCCACGCCTTGAGCTTCAACGGTGCGCAACTGGCGGTCAGTCTGCGCAGCGAGCAAGGCAAGCTGGACCTCAACGCCGGCTCCGCCGAACAGATCGCGCGGCTGTTGCAGGCCGCCGGCGCCAGCGCCGAGCAGGCGCGCCAGCTGGCCCAAGCGCTGGAACAGCGCCGGGGCGATGGCCACGCACCGTTGCGCATGCTCGAAGAGCTGCGCGCGATACCGGGCATGGACCAGTCGCTGTACCGGCGCGCTGCGCCCTACCTGACCCTGTGGAGCGGCCTGTCGAGCCCCGAACCACGCCTGGCGGCGCCATGGCTGCGCCGCGCACTGGACCTGCCACAGGGCGGGCCGCTGGGCGAAGACGCCGGGCCGATCGTCACGATCCGCAGCCAGGCGACGCTGCCGGGTGGTTACACCACGACGCTGCGCGTCACCCTGTTACTCAACCCATCGAAGGAGGGGGCACGACCTTACCGGGTCCTGCGCTGGCAAGAATGAAGCAACGACTCACACAACGCCTGGCGCCGCTGCAGGTACGCTTGCACAGCCAGTGGCGCGCATCGCCCGTCCCTGGGCTGTGGCGGGCATGGCTGCACGAATTGCGCCAGTCGCTGCCCGCCCACTGGCGCGATCGGCTGCTGCCGCAGGTGAACGAGCGCTCGATTCGCTGGCCCTTGTCAGAGCCTCTTGACAGCGCTCCGGGTGAGCGCCTCGTGCTGCTGCTGCCCGCCGACACGGTGATGGCCCAGACCCTTCAATTGCCCTTGGCAGCCATTCGCGACCTGCACAGCGTGGTGGGTTTCGAGCTGGACAAGTACACGCCCTTCCCCCGCGAGCGCATGCACTACGTGGCGCGTCTGCAAAGCCGGGGCAAGACCCAGGCGCAGGTGTTGCTGGTGGCCATCGTGCAGGAGCGTCTGACGCAGATGCTGGATCAGTGTCGCGACCGTGGCCTGACGTTCGTGGCCGTGGACGGCCTGGACCGCGCCGGTCAACCTCTGGGCGTCGACCTGTTGCCGGCGGATCGCCGCCCCCCTCGCTCCGGACATTACCGCCTGACCCGCTACTTGGCGCTGGGGTGCGTGGCCTTGACCCTGGCCTGCATGCTGCTGTGGCTGGACGCTCGCAGCGACCGCCTGGCCAGCATGCAGGACAGCGTGGCCGCCCAGCGCGAGCAGGTGCAGCACGTGCAGGCGTTGCGTCAGGAGCTGGCCAACACCCAGGGCGCTGCGCGCTATCTGGCGCAGCAGAAAGCCGCAAAGCCGACCCTGACCAGCGTGCTCGTGGACCTGACCGGTTGCCTGGGTGCCGACACCTGGATCGAGCAGTTGGAAATCGCCGAAGACGGCACGCTTTCCATCAGCGGGCAGAGCGCCAAGGCCAGCACCTTGATCACCCGGGTCAAGGCCTGCCAGACCCTGGTCGATGCGCGATTCCAGGGCATCATCCAACCCGACGAAAAAACCGCCAAGGAGCGTTTTTCGCTGCGCGCCCAGTTGCGCAAGGAGCCTGCCGATGCGCCGTGAATTCACGCCACGCGAACGCCGCGGCGCCGCCTGGATAGCCCTCGCCGTGGTGCTGTGGCTGGCCTGGTACCTGTTGGTGCAGAGCTGGTTCCTGGACCCCTTGGCCGCGATCGAAGAACAGGCCGATACCTTGCGCCAGCAGCAACAACGCTACGCCGGCGTGCTGGCCGAGCGCGATGACCTGCAACAGCGCCTGCAGGCCGCGCGGCGCGATCCGTCCAGCCGCAGCAGCCTGCTGCCGGGCACCGACCCCAGCGCCGTGGCCGCCGATCTGATGCAACGCAGCCTCGACCTGGTCAAGGCCCATGCCGACCAAGGTCCGGGCTGCCAGGTGACCCAGCGCATGCCCATCACCCCGGAGCAGGACACGGCCGAGCCGTACCGCCAGGTCAAGGTCAGCCTCACCCTGGAGTGCGCGCTGGAACCCCTGACCCGGCTGTTGCGGGATCTGGAGTACGGCCAGCCCTTCCTGTTCGTCGACAACCTGAGCATTCGCCGCACCAGCACGGCGCCCTCGGTCGGCGGCGCGGGGCGTCTGCGCGTGCACCTGCTGCTGCGCGGCTATCTGCAACCGGCGCCGGTAACCCTGGCCAAGGAGCCTGCGACATGAAGCTGGGTAGCGTAGGCCTGACCCTGCTGGTGACTGCGGCGGTGCTGATCGGCGTGGCCAGCAGCCTGTTGCTGGGCGCCGGCCGGACCGTCGACTGGCTGCCCGCCAGCCATCCCCATGAACAACCGCCCGCCGCCAAGCCCGTCAGCCTGGCAGCGCTGCCTGAAAACACTTTGGCCCTGACCTGGCAGCAATCGATGTTCAGCCCCGACCGCCAGCCCGATGCGGCCACCGGCAAGAGCCAGGCCACCTCCCTGGCCGGCATCCGCCTGAGCGGCGTGATCATCGACGGTCAGGCGCAGTGGGCGCTGCTGCGCCTGGCCAACCAGCGCACGCTCAAGCTGGCCGTGGGCAGCACGCTGGACAACGGCTGGACGCTGACCGGCGTCACGCCACAAACCGCCACCTTCCTGCATCAGGGCCAGAGCCAACAGCTGAGCCTTCCCGTGCTACGCCTTCCGCCGCCATCGAAGGCCCCCGCCATCACCCTTCCAAACGTAACCACACCATGAACGATCGCTACCCTGAACTCTCCCGTCTGCGCAGCCCCTTGCTGTGCCTGGCCACCGCCGTCGCCCTTGCGGGCTGCGCCTCCACCCCCGAGCCTTTCAAAAACGACCCGGCGCTGATGCAGGAAGCATTGAATGGCACCGGTTCGCAACGCACGGCGATGGTCGATCCGCCTGCAGCCACCGCAAGCCCGACGACGCCAGCGGCCACTACTGCCGCGCGCCGTCAGATCACGCAGGGCAATCAGACGTTCGTCCGCGGCCCTGCGCCGGCGGCCAATACGCCCAAGGGAGCCGCGCAAACCAGTGGCGACATCGTGTTCAACTTCACCGACCAGCCCATCGAGGCGGTGATCAACAGCGTGATGGGCGACCTGCTGCACGAGAACTACAGCATCGCCCAGGGTGTGAAGGGCAACGTCAGCTTTTCCACCTCACAACCGGTGAACAAGCAGCAGGCG
>JAQZAY010000349.1 GCA_029239415.1 Pseudomonas sp.
ATCACCGAGCCGCTGGTGAAGCCGGTGCGGCGCGTGCCGGCGTTCAACGGCGGCCCCAAGAAGCGCAAGCCCTGACGCCACCCTCGTACCTGTGAGCAACTGCCTGTGGTGGAGCCAGTTGCCCCCACAGGTACGGCGATGTTGGTAGGGATGGATGGGTCAGACCGATCGGTCGGCCACCCACCGCGCAGCAGCGACGCCTGCCCGGCGGCCGCTGGCGAAGCAGCCGGTCAGCAGGTAGCCACCGGTCGGCGCCTCCCAGTCCAGCATCTCGCCCGCGCAGAACACGCCGGGCATTGCCTTGAGCATCAATCCCTCGTCCAGCGCCTCGAACCGAACCCCACCGGCGCTGCTGATGGCTTCGTCGATCGGCCGCGCCCGCACCAGGGTGATCGGCAGCGCCTTGATGGCCCGGGCGAGCAGGGCAGGGCTGGCGAAAGTAGCTTGGTCAGTCAGCTCGCGCAACAACGCAGCCTTGACCCCATCTATCCCCAACTGCCCGTGCAGGTGCTTGGCCATCGAGCGCGAACCGCGTGGCCTGGCCAGCGCCTGCTCGATCTTGTCCACAGGCCGGTCGGGCAGCAGGTCCAGTAGCAGGGTCGCCTGCCCATCGCGGTTGATCGCCTCGCGCACCGGCGCCGACCAGGCGTAGACCAGGCTGCCCTCGACGCCTTGCGCGGTGAGGATGAATTCGCCCTTGCGCGGCGCACTGCCGGGCACGCTCAGCGCGATGTTCTTGAGCGGCGCGCCAGCGAATTTCTGCGTGAGCAGCTCACTCCATCCCGCCACCTCGAAACCGCAGTTGCTGGCCTGCAGCGCAGAGATATCCACACCCCGCCCGGCCAGCAGCGGCACCCAGGTACCGTCCGAGCCCAGGCGCGCCCAGCTGGCACCGCCCAGGGCCAGTATCACGGCGTCGGCCTGCACCTGCAGCTCGCCCTGTGGATAAGCAACCCGCAAGGCGCCGTCGTCGGTCCAGCCAAGCCAGCGATGGCGGGTGTGGATAACCACGCCGCTGTCACGCAGGCGCTTGAGCCAGGCGCGCAGCAGCGGCGCGGCCTTCATGTCGGTGGGGAACACCCGGCCAGAGCTGCCGACGAAGGTGTCGATCCCCAGGCCGTGGATCCACTGGCGCAGGGCGCTGGCGTCGAAGTCCTGGAGCAGCGCGTCGATCTGTTCGCGGCGCTCGGCATAGCGCGAGACAAAGGCCGGGTAGGCCTCGGAATGGGTGATGTTCATGCCGCCCACCCCAGCCAGCAGGAACTTGCGGCCCACCGACGGCATGGCATCGAACACCTGTACCGCGACGCCCGCCTGGGCCAGGGCTTCGGCGGCCATCAACCCGGCGGGGCCGGCGCCGATGACAGCGACGAGAGGACGGGCAAGGGGAAGTTGTTCGGTCATGGCGGGCTGCAGGCTGTGGAAAAGAGCGCGCATTCTAGCGCAGCACGGCCCTCGCCGGCACTGTTCAAAAAATGTACAGCGCCTTGTACATCAGGTGGTTAAAGGGCTGGAGCCTGTTTCGCTCAGGTTATCCACAGGCGGTTCCACAGTCATTGTGTGTAACCCAATACCCGGCTGGCACTGTGATGGAGGATGCCATGGCGCCGTGCGAGGGCCTGGCGGTCCTTGCTGTAGCCACCGCCGATCACCCCGGCAACCGGGATATCACGCCCCAGGCAATGGCGCAGCACGCATTCGTCGCGCGCGGCCACGCCGGCATCCGTCAGCGCCAGGTAGCCCAGGGCGTCGTCCTTGTGCACGTCTACCCCGGCGTCGTACAGCACCAGATCTGGCTGGTACAGCGGCAACAGGTAGTTGAGCGCGTCGTCCACCACCTTCAGGTAGGCGGCGTCGCCCATGCCGCGGGGCAGGGGAATGTCCCAGTCGCTGTGGGCCTTGCGCGCGGGAAAGTTCTGTTCGCAGTGCAGTGACACGGTAATGGCATCGGCAGTGTCGTGGAGGATGCGCGCCGTGCCATCGCCCTGGTGCACGTCGCAGTCGAAGATCAGCACCCGGTGCACGCGCCCGGCCTCGAGCAGGTAGCGGGCGATCACCGCCAGGTCGTTGAAGATGCAGAAGCCGGCCGGATGATCGTAGTGGGCGTGGTGGGTGCCGCCGGCCAGGTGGCAGGCAAGGCCGTGCTCCAGCGCCAGCTCGGCAGTCAGCAGCGAACCGCCGACGGCGCGCACGGTACGCCGGGCCAGGGCCTCGCTCCAGGGCAGGCCGAGCCGGCGCTGGTCCTCGCGTGACAGGTCGCCATTGAGGTAGCGCTCGATGTAGCCGCGGTCGTGGGCGAGCGCCAGAATGTCGCTGGGGCAAACCTGCGGGCGATGCAGGGCCTGGTCAGTGGTCAGCCCGCTGTCGACCAGGTGGTCGTGCAGCAGGCGGAACTTGTCCATGGGAAAGCGGTGCTCCGGCGGGAACTCCGGGCTGTAGTCGTCGTGGTAGATCAGCGGCAGCGGCATGGGGCGGTTCAAGGTCAAGGTCTGCCTGCGATCTTGCCAGCAGTTGGCGCCGGCGCGCCATACTAAGGGTCGTCGACTCGCTGATCAGCGCTTACACTTGCATTGACGATCAGGAGCCGCTGCATGACCCCCATTTTCAGGCTGGAAAGTGCCCGTCTGGTCCTGCGCCAGTGGCGTGATGCTGACCTGGACGAGTTTGCCGCGATGTGCGCCGACCCACAGGTGATGCGCTATTTTCCCGCGCCGTTGACACGGCTCGAGAGCGCAGCGTTGATCGGCCGCATCCGCGGGCATTTCAACGAGTACGGTTTCGGCCTGTGGGCGCTGGAGCGTACCGACAGCGGCGCGTTCATCGGCATGACCGGCCTGCTCAACGTCAACTTCGACGCACCCTTTGCCCCGGCGGTGGAGATCGGCTGGCGACTGGCACGTGAGCACTGGGGCCTGGGCTACGCCAGCGAGGCGGCCTGGACGTGCCTGCGCTGCGCCTTCTCCCAGTTGCGCCTGGAGCAGGTGGTGTCGTTTACCAGCGACAGCAACCTGCCGTCGCAGAAGGTCATGCAAGCCATCGGCATGCAGCAGGACGTGGCCGGCAGTTTCGAGCATCCACGGCTGCCGCCTGGCCATCCGCTGCGCCCTCATGTGCTGTATCGCATCGACCGCGACCGCTGGCAGGCCAACTTGCGCCCGTGAATGGTTGCCCATGCGGGGCAGCGCAGACAAACCCTGTATCATTCGGCGCATAATTTCATGCAGAAACGCCGCGCTGTCGTGCCTTGCTAGGAGAACGCTGAATGAGCCATGTGTTGGACGATCTGGTCGACCTGTTGAGTCTTGAGTCCATCGAGGAAAACCTGTTTCGCGGGCGCAGCCAGGACCTGGGCTTTCGCCAGCTGTACGGCGGGCAGGTGCTCGGCCAGTCGCTGTCGGCCGCCAGCCAGACGGTAGAGGAAGCTCGCCACGTGCATTCGCTGCATGGGTACTTCCTGCGCCCGGGCGATGCCAGCATGCCGGTGGTGTACTCGGTGGACCGTGTGCGTGATGGCGGCAGCTTCAGCACCCGGCGGGTGACGGCGATCCAGAAGGGCAAGCCGATCTTCACCTGCAGCGCCTCGTTCCAGTACGACGAAGAGGGCTTCGAGCACCAGGCGCAGATGCCAGAGGTGGTCGGGCCGGAAAACCTCGCCACCGAAGTCGAGCTCGCCAGCACCATGGCCGACCGCCTGCCCGAGCGCATCCGCGACAAGGTGCTGTGCGCCAAGCCCATCGAGATCCGCCCGGTCACCGAGCGCGACCCCTACAACCCCAAGCCGGGCGATCCGGTGAAGTACGTCTGGTTCCGCGCCGACGGCACGCTGCCGGACACGCCTGCCTTGCACAAGTACCTGCTGGCCTATGCCTCGGACTTCGGCCTGCTGACTACCTCGCTGATGCCCCATGGCAAGTCGGTGTGGCAGCGCGACATGCAGATCGCCAGCCTCGACCACTCGCTGTGGTTCCACCGCAACCTGCGCGCCGACCAGTGGCTGCTGTACGCCACCGACAGCCCGTGGGCCGGCAACGCGCGCGGCTTCAACCGCGGCAGCATCTTCAACCG
>JAQZAY010000350.1 GCA_029239415.1 Pseudomonas sp.
GACCAAGGGATTATGAGTCCCCTGCTCTAACCAACTGAGCTATAGGCCCCAGAAGGCCGCCGATTATAGCGATGGATTGCAGGGAGTGCTATCCGAAAAATCTGTAAGGCGCATGCGAAGAAAGGTCGCGGCGAATCGGTCGGGGGGCAGGGGGAGGCTGACGAGGTAGCCCTGGATCTGCTCGCAGCCTTCGCGGGCGAGGAATGCTTGCTGCGCGGCGGTTTCCACGCCTTCGGCGATGACGGTCAGTTGCATGCTGCGGCCCAGGGCGATGATGGCGCGTACGATGGCGGCGTCGTGGGGGTCGTCGGGCAGGCCGCGGACGAAGGACTGGTCGATCTTGAGGATGTCCAGCGGCAGGCGCTTGAGGTAGCTCAGCGATGAATAGCCGGTGCCGAAGTCGTCGATGGCCAGTTGCACACCCAGGCGCTTGAGCTGATGCAACACCACCAGCGCTTCCTCGGTCTGGCTCATGATGAAGTTTTCGGTGATCTCCAGTTGCAGCGACTGCGGGCGCAGATCGCTGTCGGCCAGCAGGCCTTCGATGCGCTTGAGCAGGTTGGGTTGGCGCAGTTGCGCGCCGGCCAGGTTGACCGACAGCGGGCCGAACTCGTGGTAGAGCTGTTTCCACTCGCGCAGCTGCCGACAGGCCTGCTCCAGCACCCAATCGCCAAGCTGCAGGATCATGCCGTTCTCTTCGGCCAGCGGAATGAATTGCTCGGGCGGCACGTCGCCGAAGTTGGGGTGCTTCCAGCGGATCAGCGCTTCGGCACCGACCAGCAGATCCGAGTCGATGCTGAACTTGGGCTGGTAGCTCAGGCTCAGCTCATCGCGCTCGATCGCCCGGCGCAGCTCGTGCTCCAGCGCGATGCGCATGGTCGCCTGAGTGGTGAGGTCGCGGGTGTAGCTCTCCACGCGGTTGCGGCCCTTGGCCTTGGAGCGGTACATGGCGGCATCGGCGTTCTTCACCAGGGTGGCGACGTCGGTGCCGTCCTGGGGATACAGGCTGGTGCCGATGCTGGCACTGGTGAAGAACTCATGGTCACCGGCCTGGAAGGGCGCAGCGAAGCAGGCCAGGACCTTGGCGGCAATGTGTTCTGCATCACTGGCGTGGGCCAGGCCCGGCAGCAGAATGATGAACTCGTCGCCGCCCAGGCGCGCCACGGTGTCGATGTCGCGCACCTGTTCCTTGAGGCGCTGGGCGATGCCTTTGAGCAGCAGGTCGCCTACGGGGTGGCCGAGGCTGTCGTTGATGTGCTTGAAGCGGTCCAGATCCAGGAACAGCACCGCGCCCTGGCCACCGGCTTCGTTCTGGCTGGCCAGGGCGGCGGCCAGCCGGCTTTCGAACAGGGTTCGGTTGGGCAGGCCGGTGAGCGGGTCGTGGTGCGCCTGATAGTCCAGCCGCGCCTGAGCGTGCTTGAGGCTGGAGATGTCGGCGAACACGGCGACGAAATGGGTAATGGCCTCTTCGCTGTTGCGTACCGAGCTGATGGTCAGCCAACTGGGGTACAGCTCGCCGTTCTTGCGCCGGTTGCAGATCTCGCCCTGCCAATGCCCTTCGGCGGCCAGGCGATGCCACATGGCAATGTAGAACGCACTGTCGTGCTGGCCCGAGGCGAGCAGGCGAGGGGTTTCGCCGAGCACTTCCTGTTCGGAGAAGCCGGTGATCTCGGTGAAGGCACGGTTGACCATGCTGATGCGTTGCTGGGTGTCGGTGATCAGCACGCCTTCGGCAGTGCTCTCGAACACCGTCGCGGCCAGGGTCAGCTTGTGCTGCATCTGCTGGCGCTCGGTGATGTCCCGGGCAATGGTCAGCATGCAGGCGTCCCCACCGATGGGCAGCGGTCGCACCGACACCTCACACAGGCGCACCTGGCCATCGATACGCCGGATGCGGCAGACGAAGTCACGAACGAAGCCTTGGCGCTGCAGCTTGTCCAGCAGCCGCTTGCGCTCGTTGGGATCGGCCCAGATGCCCAGTTCGAGGGTCGAGCGATCCAGGGACGTCTTGCTCTTGTGCCCGGTCATGATGCTGAAGCCTTCGTTGACTTCGATCAGCAAGCCGTCGCTCTGACGAGTCAGCAGCATGCCATCGGGCGAGGCGTGGAACGCCTTGGCGAACTTCTCCTCGGAAATCTGCAGGCGCTGCTGGGTCTGCTTGAGCTCGCTGATGTCGCGCACCACCACGACCATCGCCGCCGTGGTTTCCAGCTGGAGCGGTTCGGCCGAGAGCAGGCCGGTGAAGCGCTGGCCGTTGTCGCGGCGAAAGGTCATCTCCAGGTTGCGGATGCTGCCGCCCTGCAGGCGCTTGAGCAGTCGCGGCGCGACGCCGTCCACGCCCCAGATGTCGAGCTCGGCTGCGCGCCGTCCGACCACCTGTGCCGCCTTGAGGCCGATCTGTTCCTCGAAGGCTTCGTTGACCTCCAGCAGGCAGCCGTCGCTGAGCCGCGCGATGACCAGAATGTCGGGGCACTGACGAAACACCGAGGCGAACTTCTGCTCGGACAGGCGCTGCGCTTCTTCGATCTTCTTGGTTTCACTGATGTCGATCATCAGGCCGCGCATCACCGGTCGCTGGTCATGCTTGATCAGGCTGACGATGTCGCGCACCCACAGGCTGCGACCGTCTGCAGTGATCACGCGGTATTCGAGGGAGTGCCCCACCCCAGCAGCGGTCTGCTCGGCGCAGTAATCGCGCGCCCAGCTCGCGTCCTCCGGGTGCAGGATGCGCAGCCAGAAGCCGGGCTCCAGCCAGCTCTGCAACGGGTAGCCCAGCAGCGCCTCGGCATGGGGTGAGACGTAGCTGTAGGTATAGTCGGTCGTGTCGGCTTCCCAGGCGATGGCCGAAAGGCTCTCGACCAGGCCGCGGTAATGGTATTCGCTGCTGCGCAGCTCACGTTCCAGAGCGATGCGCTGGCTGATTTCCGAGGTCAGGCGGCGGTTGATGCGGATCACCACGCCCAGGGCAATGACCAGCATGACCAGGCCGGGCAGGCCGTAGATCAGGGCGGTGTACCAGTCACGGGTGGGCGCAGCATCGGCCGACGAGGCCTGCTGCGTCGTTGGCACACCGTCGTTTGGCGCTGCGGCAAGCAGGGGGCGCGCCTCGGCCACACTCGCGAGCAGAGGCGGATGTTCAACCAGCCCAGACGGGTAACCAGCGGGAGAAAAAGTGTCGGCGATGGCTGCCCCGGCGAGCGAAGTCAGCAGCACAAGTGCCGGCAGTCGATGCATGGCAGCCTCGTTGGACCATCGCAGGAAGGGCCAGTGTAGTCGGGCGCGGCAGCCAGCGGGAAGAGGGGGGCGAACAAACTTTGAGGTCATGGGTCCATCACGCAAAACCCCCGGCAAGGCCGGGGGTTCTGGTGGTGCTCGTCGCTGAGGCTTATTCGTCGAGGAAGGAGCGCAGGTGCTCGCTTCTCGTCGGATGACGCAGCTTGCGCAGCGCCTTGGCTTCGATCTGACGAATACGCTCACGGGTGACATCGAACTGCTTGCCGACTTCCTCGAGGGTGTGGTCGGTATTCATGTCGATGCCGAAGCGCATGCGCAGCACCTTGGCTTCCCGTGCCGTCAGGCCGCCCAGCACTTCGCGCGTGGCTTCCTTGAGGCTTTCCACGGTGGCCACGTCGATCGGCGACTGCATGGTCGAGTCTTCGATGAAGTCACCCAGATGGGAGTCTTCGTCGTCACCGATCGGCGTCTCCATGGAGATAGGCTCCTTGGCGATCTTCAAGACCTTGCGGATCTTGTCCTCGGGCATCTCCATGCGCTCGCCCAGCTCTTCCGGCGTAGGCTCGCGACCCATCTCCTGCAGCATCTGCCGCGAAATGCGGTTCAGCTTGTTGATGGTCTCGATCATGTGCACCGGAATACGGATGGTGCGCGCCTGGTCGGCGATCGAGCGAGTGATGGCCTGACGAATCCACCAGGTGGCGTACGTCGAGAACTTGTACCCGCGACGGTATTCGAACTTGTCCACCGCCTTCATCAAGCCGATGT
>JAQZAY010000351.1 GCA_029239415.1 Pseudomonas sp.
ACGCCGCACTGGTTGATCAAGCAGGCGATCTTCAACTACCTGGAGAAGCTCGAGGGTGGTGCCACCCTGGCCGAAATCAACGGTCATGCCAGCAGTGCCTCCGACGAGGTGGTCGAGGTGCAGGCCGACCACAATCACCAGTGCTTCCTGGAGTTTGCTGAGAGCATCCTGCCGCAATCGGTCCTGCGCTCGGCCATTACCGCCGCATACCGCCGCCCCGAGCAGGAAGTGGTGCCCATGCTGCTGGAGCAGGCCCGCCTGCCCGCGCCGCTGGACGAGGCGACCAACAAGCTGGCCGCGTCTCTTGCCGACAAGTTGCGCAACCAGAAGAGTGCCGGCGGCCGCGCCGGGATCGTCCAGGGCCTGCTGCAGGAATTCTCGCTGTCGTCCCAGGAAGGCGTCGCGTTGATGTGCCTGGCCGAAGCCCTGCTGCGCATCCCCGACAAAGGCACCCGCGATGCCCTGATCCGCGACAAGATCAGCACTGGCAACTGGCAGCCGCACCTGGGCAACAGCCCGTCGCTGTTCGTCAACGCCGCGACCTGGGGCCTGCTGCTGACCGGCAAGCTGGTGTCCACCCACAATGAATCCGGCCTGACCTCTTCGCTCAGCCGCATCATCGGCAAGAGCGGCGAGCCGATGATCCGCAAGGGCGTCGACATGGCGATGCGCCTGATGGGCGAGCAGTTCGTCACCGGCGAGACCATTGCCGAGGCACTGGCCAACGCCAGCCGTTTCGAGTCCAAGGGTTTCCGTTATTCCTACGACATGCTTGGTGAAGCTGCACTGACCGAGCACGACGCGCAAAAATACCTGGCCTCCTACGAGCAGGCGATCCACTCGATCGGCAAGGCCTCCCACGGTCGCGGCATCTATGAAGGCCCTGGCATTTCCATCAAGCTTTCCGCCCTGCACCCGCGCTACAGCCGCGCCCAGTACGAGCGCGTGATGGAGGAGCTGTACCCACGCCTGCTGTCGCTGACCTTGCTGGCCAAGCAGTACGACATCGGCCTGAACATCGACGCCGAGGAAGCCGACCGCCTGGAGCTGTCGCTGGACCTGCTCGAGCGCTTGTGCTTCGAGCCACAGCTGGCTGGCTGGAATGGCATCGGCTTTGTCATCCAGGCCTACCAGAAACGCTGCCCGTATGTGATCGACTATGTGATCGACCTGGCGCGCCGCAGCCGTCACCGCCTGATGATCCGCCTGGTCAAGGGCGCCTACTGGGACAGCGAGATCAAGCGCGCGCAAATGGAAGGCCTGGAAGGCTATCCGGTCTACACCCGCAAGGTGTACACCGACATTTCCTACATTGCCTGCGCGCGCAAGTTGCTGTCGGTGCCCGAGGCCATCTACCCGCAGTTCGCGACCCACAACGCCCATACGCTGTCGGCCATCTACCAGCTCGCGGGCCAGAACTACTATCCCGGGCAGTATGAGTTCCAGTGCCTGCATGGCATGGGCGAGCCGCTCTACGAGCAGGTCGTAGGCAAGGTCTCCGAAGGCAAGCTGAACCGTCCGTGCCGCGTATATGCACCCGTGGGCACCCACGAGACCCTGCTCGCCTACCTGGTCCGCCGCCTGCTTGAAAACGGCGCCAACACCTCCTTCGTCAACCGTGTCGCCGACCACTCGCTGTCGATCCAGGAACTGGTCGCCGACCCGGTCGTGAGCATCGAGCGCATGGCCACCCAGGAAGGCAGCATCGGCCTGCCGCACCCGCGCATCCCGCTGCCGCGCGACCTTTATGGCAGCGAGCGGGCCAACTCGGCCGGCATCGACATGGCCAACGAACACCGCCTGGCGTCGCTCTCCTGCGCCCTGCTGGCCACTGCGCACACCGACTGGAAGGCCGCTCCGCTGCTGGGCTGCGCCAGCAGCCAGGAACCTGCCGCGGCGATTCTCAACCCGTCGGATCATCGCGATGTGGTCGGCCACGTCCAGGAAGCCACGGTCGGCGACGTCGACAGCGCCCTGCAGTGCGCCCTCAACGCCGCACCGATCTGGCAGGCCACCCCGCCGGCCGAGCGCGCCGCGATACTGGAGCGTACCGCCGACCTGATGGAGGCCGAGATCCAGCCGCTGATGGGCCTGCTGGTCCGCGAAGCGGGCAAGACCTACCTCAACGCCATCGCCGAAGTGCGCGAGGCCGTGGATTTCCTGCGCTACTACGCCGTGCAGGCGCGCAACGACTTCAGCAACGACGCCCACCGCCCGCTGGGTCCGGTGGTGTGCATCAGCCCCTGGAACTTCCCGCTGGCGATTTTCACTGGCCAGGTCGCCGCGGCGCTGGCCGCCGGCAACCCGGTGCTGGCCAAGCCGGCCGAGCAGACCCCGCTGATTGCAGCCCAGGCCGTGCGCCTGCTGCTCGAGGCCGGTATCCCTGAAGGCGTGCTGCAACTGCTGCCGGGCCGTGGCGAAACCGTCGGGGCCCGCCTGGTAGGCGACGAACGCGTCAAGGGCGTGATGTTCACCGGCTCCACCGAAGTGGCGCGCCTGCTGCAGCGCAACATCGCCGGGCGCCTGGACCCACAGGGCCGGCCGATCCCGCTGATCGCCGAGACTGGCGGGCAGAACGCGATGATCGTCGACTCCTCGGCCCTGACCGAGCAGGTGGTGATCGACGTGGTGTCCTCCGCATTCGACAGTGCTGGCCAGCGTTGCTCGGCCCTGCGCGTGCTCTGCCTGCAGGAAGATTCGGCCGACCGCGTCGTCGAGATGCTCAAGGGCGCCATGGCGCAGAGCCGCCTGGGCAACCCCGAGCGGCTGTCCGTGGACATCGGCCCGGTGATCGACGCCGAAGCCAAGGCCGGCATCGAGAAACACATCCAGGGCATGCGTGAGAAAGGCCGCTCGGTGTACCAGGTGGCCATCGCTGATGGCGCCGAGTGCAAGCGCGGCACCTTCGTGATGCCAACGCTGATCGAGCTGGACAGCTTCGACGAGCTCAAGCGCGAGATCTTCGGCCCCGTGCTGCACGTGGTGCGCTACAACCGCCGCAACCTCGACCAGCTGATCGAGCAGATCAACGCCTCTGGCTACGGCCTGACCCTGGGCGTGCATACCCGCATCGACGAGACCATCGCCAAGGTGGTGGACAACGTCAACGCCGGTAACGTCTACGTCAACCGCAACGTCGTCGGTGCGGTGGTCGGCGTGCAGCCCTTCGGCGGCGAAGGCCTGTCGGGCACCGGCCCGAAAGCCGGCGGCCCGCTGTACCTGTACCGCCTGCTGTCGACCCGCCCAGTCGACGCCATCGAGCAGCACTTCAAGCGCACCGACGGCGACGCCAGCACCGACAACCCCCTGCGCGACGCGCTGCTCAAGCCCCTGCTGGGCCTGAAGGCCTGGGCCGCCAGCAACCAGCATGCCGACCTCGCCGCCCTGTGCGACCAGTTCGCCAAGCAGTCGCAGAGCGGTATCAGCCGCGTGCTCCCAGGCCCGACCGGCGAGCGCAACAGCTACACCATCCTGCCGCGCGAGCACGTGCTGTGCCTGGCCGACAGCGAGGCGGACCTGCTCACCCAGCTGGCCGCAGTGCTCTCGGTAGGCAGCTCGGCGGTATGGCTGGACGCAGAACCGGGCAAGGCCCTGCGTGGCCGCCTGCCGAAAGAGGTACAGGCCAAGATCAAGCTGGTTGCCGACTGGCAGAAAGACGACGTGGCCTTCGAGGCCGTCCTGCACCATGGTGATTCGGATCAGTTGCGCGGCGTCTGCGAGCAGGTCGCCAAGCGCGCCGGCGCGATCGTTGGCGTCCATGGCCTCTCGGCCGGGGAAACCAACGTGGCGCTGGAGCGGCTGGTGATCGAGCGGGCATTGAGCGTGAACACCGCTGCGGCCGGAGGCAATGCCAGCCTGATGACGATCGGCTGATCGCCGTATCCGGTCCTTGTGAACGCCGTGCAACGCGGCGTTTCACGGGCACCGGACCCTTTCCTTCGCGCGATGCGCCCGGGGCTTGCCTTTCGACGATAGCGAAACCTCGCTAACATGG
>JAQZAY010000030.1 GCA_029239415.1 Pseudomonas sp.
CAGGATGCCGGGGATCTTGTAGATGGTGTCGGCGTCTTCCAGGCCGATCACCGCACGCTCTTCGACGTTGGTGAACTGGGCGATCTTGCGCCGCGAGGAGCTGTCGATCGGGTGGTCGGAGCGGCACACCAGCACGTCCGGCTGCAGGCCGATCGAGCGCAGTTCCTTGACCGAGTGCTGGGTAGGCTTGGTCTTGGTCTCGCCGGCGGTGGCGATGTACGGCACCAGCGTCAGGTGCATCAGCATCGCGCGCTTGGCGCCGATTTCGAAACGCAGCTGGCGGATCGCCTCGAGGAATGGCTGCGACTCGATGTCGCCCACGGTGCCGCCGATCTCGACCATGGCCACGTCGGCATCGCCGGCGCCCTTGATGATGCGGCGCTTGATCTCGTCGGTGATGTGCGGGATCACCTGGATGGTGGCGCCCAGGTAGTCACCACGGCGCTCCTTGCGCAGGACGTGCTCGTACACCCGGCCGGTGGTGAAGTTGTTGTTCTGGGTCATGGTCGTGCGGATGAACCGCTCGTAGTGGCCCAGGTCGAGATCGGTCTCGGCACCGTCGTGGGTGACGAACACTTCACCGTGCTGGAACGGGCTCATGGTACCCGGATCGACGTTGATGTACGGGTCCAGCTTGAGCATGGTGACCTTGAGCCCCCGCGCCTCCAGGATGGCCGCCAGGGAGGCCGAGGCAATGCCTTTCCCCAATGAAGAAACAACACCGCCCGTGACGAATATGTAGCGCGTCATGAAAAACCCTAGAAGTCTGCGTTAAAGCGGCCAGCGCCGCCAAGATAAGCGAAGGAAGGCCGAAGCCCCCGATCACCAGCGTCGATCACAGTGCACCTTGAAAAACTGCCGCGTCTGGACAGACCGGGGGTCGTCGACCCGGCATGGAGCTCGCTAAACATTTTCAGAAAATCGCCCAGCAAAGAACTGCTTGGTAATCGGCAACTCCCGTGATTTCGAGGAAAGCACAGAAGCTGTATCAAGAAGGGAGCGTAGTCTACCCGAATGTGCCTTTCATCTCAAACCTTGCGCGCTGGTCGGCGCCTGCCAGCACAGCTGCCAGTCGCCCTGGCTCAGGGCAGGCAGGTTGCCCACCGCCAGCAGCCGGTCGTCCTGGAACAGCAGCGGCAGACGCGCGCGGGCAAAGTGCGGCAGCTGCGATTCGTTGAGCAGGCGCTTGAGGTCGCGGTGCCCTCGCCCGTCTATCTGCAGGCGCTCGCCGCCCTGGCGATAGCCGATGTGCAGGGGTCCCTGGGGCAGGTTGCCGACGAGCCGCACGGTGCCGTTGCCCGGCAGCTCCAGGATGGTGCCCGGGTCGGGCCAGGCGACCCGGCCGACCGGTGCCTGCAGCCAGTCTCCCGCCATCCACCAGATGCGCTTGTGGCTGCGCTGCAACAGGCCGTCGGTCAGGCGCCACTGCGGCTGGGCATCCTGGGCAGCGTCGCGCAGCGCTTCCCAGCCCGCCCAGTGCCGGCTGTCGGGTAGCCGGGTGCGGCTGGCCAGCCAATGCTGCAAGGCGTTGCGCTGGCGGGCCGGGGACAGCGCGGACAGCGCGGTCAGCTCCAGCGAGTCCAGCCCCAGCCAGTCGAAAGGGCACGCGGTGCTGGCCAGGGCCAGGTCGGCGCCGGCCAGTTCATCCAGCAGCCCCAGCGCCTCGCCCAGGTGCTCGGCGCTGCGCGCAAGATTCTGCGTCGCCTGTGGCCAGCGTTGCTGCAGCCGCGGGAACACCTGATGGCGCAGGTAGTTGCGGGCATGCAGGGTATCGGCATTGGACGGGTCTTCGATCCAGCGCAGGCCATGTGCCTGGGCATAGTCCTGCAATTGCGCCCGCGACAGGCCCAGCATCGGTCGGGCCAGGCTGCCCTGCCCCAGCGAGCGCTCGCCCGGCATGCCGGCCAGTCCGCGCACGCCTGCGCCTCGCAGCACATGCAGGAGCAGGGTCTCGGCCTGGTCGTCACGGTGCTGGCCGGTAAACAGCACGCCGCCAGGCACCATCGCATCGCTGAGCGCCGCATAGCGCGCATTGCGGGCTGCCTGCTCGAGACTGGCGCCCGGTGCTACCTGGACATGGATGATGCGCAGATCGATACCGAGCTCATCGCATACCTGCTGGCAGTGGCCGGGCCAGGCGTCGGCGGCGGATTGCAGACCGTGGTGGATGTGCAGGGCGCGTATCGGAGGGGCGTCGTGACGGTGCGGGTGCTGCGCGAGCAGATGCAACAGGACAGTGGAATCGAGGCCGCCGGAAAAGGCGATGTACCAAGCGGGAGCGTCGAGCCAGGGAGTGAGGTTGATCATGGGGGGGACCTCGGCAGACACCGGCACGCCGCCGCTCTTGCAAAGGGGGGCGGGCGCCCCCCCCTTCAGGTGTTACAGGCCGTAGCTCATCAGGCGGTCGTAGCGGCGCTTGAGCAGGGCGTCGTGGTCGAACGCGCCCAGCATGTCGAGCTGCTGCACCAGTTCGCCGCGGATGCTCTCGGCCATGGCCGCCGGGTTGCGGTGAGCGCCGCCCAGCGGCTCGCCGATGACCTGGTCGACGATGCCCAGGCTGCTGAGGCGCTCGGCAGTGACGCCCATGGCTTCGGCGGCATCGGGGGCCTTCTCGGCGGTCTTCCACAGGATCGACGCGCAACCCTCGGGCGAGATCACCGAATAGGTGGAGTATTGCAGCATGTTCAGCTGGTCGCAGACACCGATGGCCAGCGCACCGCCGGAACCACCCTCGCCGATGACGGTGGCGATGATCGGGGTCTTCAGGCGCGCCATGACGCGCAGGTTCCAGGCGATCGCCTCGCTCTGGTTGCGCTCTTCGGCGTCGATGCCAGGGTAGGCGCCCGGGGTGTCGATGAAGGTCAGGATCGGCATCTTGAAACGCTCGGCCATCTCCATCAGACGGCAGGCCTTGCGATAGCCCTCGGGGCGCGGCATGCCGAAGTTGCGACGAACCTTCTCGCGCACCTCACGGCCCTTCTGGTGGCCGATGACCATTACCGGGCGGCCGTCGAGGCGCGCGGTACCGCCGACGATCGCGGCATCATCGGAGAAGTGACGGTCGCCGTGCAGTTCCTCGAACTCGGTGAAGATGTGCTGCAGGTAGTCCAGGGTATACGGGCGGCGCGGGTGACGGGCCAGGCGGGCGATCTGCCAGCTGGTCAGGCTGCCGAAGATGCTTTCGGTCAGGGCGCTGCTCTTGTCTTGCAGACGACCGATCTCTTCGCCGATGTTCAGCGAATTGTCGTTACCGACCAAGCGAAGCTCTTCGATCTTGGCTTGCAGGTCGGCGATCGGCTGTTCGAAATCCAGGAAGTTCGGGTTCATAGGCATCCGTCTAGGGTCGACGGCCAGGCGGCCGGCCGGTTGATCCGTTTGGCGCCCTACCTTAAGGGATCAGGCGCATTCAGGTCGAGATTAAAAATTCATCGATATTGCAAAAAGACGTTCTCACGTCCGAACTGGTCACGCAGGGCCTGAATCAGCCCATCGGCGGGGTCGATTCGCCAGGTTTCGCCGAACTGCAGCATGGCCCGGGCATCGCTGCCGGTGTATTCCAGGGTGATCGGGCAAGCGCCGCGATGGCGGGCGAACAGCTCGCCCAGCCAGTTGAGCCGGTCGCCCTTGAGCGCATCGCGGTGCACCTTCAGGCGCAGGCTCTCGGCCAGGTTGGTGCGCGCGTCCTCCATGCTCATCACCCGCTTGACCCGCAGGCGCAGGCCACCGGAGAAGTCATCGTTGCTGACCTCGCCCTCGACCACCACCATCGCGTCGGTCTGCAGCAGCGCCTGGGCGGCCATGAAGGCATCGGCGAACAGCGAGGCCTCGATCCTTCCCGAGCGATCGTCGAGGGTGACGAAGCCCATCTTGTCGCCCTTCTTGTTCTTCATCACCCGCAGGGCAATGATCATCCCTGCGACCGTCTGGGTATCGCGCGCGGGCTTGAGGTCGATGATGCGCTGGCGGGCGAAGCGGCGGATCTCGCCTTCGTACTCATCGATCGGGTGCCCGGTAAGGTACAGGCCCAGGGTGTCCTTTTCACCGCGCAGGCGCTCCTTGAGGGTCAGCTCGCGCGCCTTGCGGTGGTTGCCATAGACGTCGGCGTCGGCCTCCACGAACAGCCCGCCGAACAGGTCGGCATGGCCGCTGTCGGCAGTGCGCGCGGTCTGCTCGGCAGACTTGATCGCCTCTTCCAGGGCGGCCAGCAGCACCGCGCGGTTGGCGTCGATGTTGGCCTGGTAGGCCTTGATCTCGTCGAAGAAGAACGGCCCGAGACGGTCCAGCGCGCCGCTGCGGATCAGCGCGTCGAGGGTGCGCTTGTTGATGCGCTTGAGGTCGACGCGCTCGCAGAAGTCGAACAGGTCGCTGAACGGACCGCCCTGGGCACGCGCCTCGACGATCGCCTCGACCGGGCCCTCGCCGACGCCCTTGATGGCGCCCAGGCCATAGACGATGCGGCCATCGTCGTTGACGGTGAACTTGAACTCGGAGTTGTTGACGTCCGGTGCATCGAGGCGCAGCTTCATGTTGCGCACTTCCTCGATCAGCACCACCACCTTGTCGGTGTTGTGCATGTCGGCCGAAAGCACCGCGGCCATGAACGGCGCCGGGAAGTGGGTCTTGAGCCAGGCGGTCTGGTACGAGACCAGGCCGTAGGCGGCCGAGTGGGACTTGTTGAAGCCGTAGCCGGCGAACTTTTCCACCAGGTCGAAGATGTTGCCCGCCAGGTCGCCATCGATGCCGTTGTTCGCGCAGCCTTCGATGAAGCCGCCGCGCTGCTTGGCCATTTCCTCGGGCTTCTTCTTGCCCATGGCCCGGCGCAGCATGTCGGCGCCGCCCAGGGTATAGCCGGCCATGACCTGGGCGATCTGCATCACCTGTTCCTGGTACAGGATGATGCCGTAGGTGGGCGCCAGTACCGGCTGCAGGCCGTCGTACTGGTAGTCCGGGTGCGGATAGGCCAGCTCGGCGCGGCCGTGCTTGCGGTTGATGAAGTCGTCGACCATGCCCGACTGCAGCGGGCCAGGGCGGAACAGCGCCACCAGTGCGATCAGGTCTTCGAGGCAGTCGGGCTTGAGCTTCTTGATGAGCTCCTTCATGCCGCGCGACTCGAGCTGGAACACGGCCGTGGTCTCGGCGCGCTGCAACAGCTCGTAGGTCTTCTTGTCATCGAGCGGGATGAAGTCGATGTTCAGGTCGTCCAGGCCCTGCTTGGCCTGTTCGCGGTTGATGGTCTCCAGCGCCCACTTGATGATCGTGAGCGTACGCAGGCCGAGGAAGTCGAACTTCACCAGGCCCGCCGCCTCGACGTCGTCCTTGTCGAACTGGGTCACCAGGCCGCCGCCCTCCTCGTCACAGGCGATGGGCGAGAAGTCGGTCAGCTTGGTGGGCGCGATCACCACGCCGCCGGCGTGCTTGCCGGTGCCGCGGCAGACACCTTCGAGCTTGAGCGCCATCTCCCAGATCTCGCGGCCGTCCTCGTCGCTCTTGAGGAAGTCGCGCAGGATCTCTTCCTGCTCGTAGGCTTTCTCGAGGGTCATGCCCACTTCGAAGGGGATCATCTTCGACAGGCGGTCGGCCAGCCCATAGGACTTGCCCTGCACCCGCGCCACGTCGCGCACCACCGCCTTGGCGGCCATGGTGCCGAAGGTGATGATCTGGCTCACCGCGTTGCGGCCATAGGCGTCGGCCACGTACTCGATGACCCGGTCGCGACCGTCCATGCAGAAGTCGACGTCGAAGTCGGGCATCGATACCCGTTCCGGGTTGAGGAAGCGCTCGAACAGCAGGTCGTAGGCCAGCGGGTCGAGGTCGGTGATCTTCAGCACGTAGGCGACCAGCGAGCCGGCGCCCGACCCCCGGCCCGGGCCCACCGGCACGCCGTTGTTCTTGGCCCACTTGATGAAGTCCATGACGATCAGGAAGTAGCCGGGGAAGCCCATCTGGATGATGATATCGAGCTCGAACTTCAGGCGGTCCAGGTAGACCTGGCGCTTTTGCTCATAGTCCGGCGTGGTTTCCCGGGGCCACAGCACGGCGAGGCGCTCCTCGAGGCCCTCGTGGGAAACATGGCGCAGGTAGTCATCGATGCCCATGCCATTGGGCGTCGGGAAGTCGGGCAGGAAGTGCTTGCCCAGCTGCACCTCGATATTGCAGCGCTTGGCGATCTCGACCGTGTTCTCCAGCGCCTCGGGCAGGTCGCTGAACAGCTCGGCCATTTCCTCGGCGCTCTTGAGGTACTGCTGGTCGCTGTAGTTGCGCGGCCGGCGCGGATCGTCCAGCACCCGGCCCTCGCCGATGCAGACGCGGGTCTCATGGGCGTCGAAGTCGGCCTGCTTGAGAAAGCGCACGTCGTTGGTGGCGACCAGTGGTGCGCCGAGCCGGTCGGCCAGGGCCACGGCGGCATGCAGGTATTGCTCGTCGCCCGCGCGGTTGGTGCGTTGCACCTCGACGTAGAAACGGTCGCCGAACATGTTCATCCAGTCACGCAGCAGCGCCTCGGCCAGCTCGGGATCGTTGCCGAGCAAGGCCATGCCGATATCGCCTTCCCTGGCCGCGGACAGGGCGATCAGCCCCTCGTTGGCGGCCGCGATCCACTGACGCTGGAGGATCACCAGGCCATTGCGCTGGCCTTCGACCCAGCCGCGGGAGATCAGCTCGGTCAGGTTGCGGTAGCCCTTGGCGTTCATGGCCAACAGGCAGATGCGCGAAAGCGGCGCATCGGGATCGGAACCGGCCAGCCACAGGTCGGCGCCACAGATCGGCTTGATGCCCGCGCCCATGGCCGTCTTGTAGAACTTCACCAGCGAGCACATGTTGCTCTGGTCGGTGATCGCCACCGCCGGCATGCCCATCCCGACCAGGGCCTTGGCCAGCGGCTTGATCCGCACCAGGCCGTCGACCAGCGAGAATTCGGAATGCACGCGAAGGTGAACGAAGGGAACCGACATGGATGATCCTATAGCAGCACAAGACAACGAGGCCCGGATTGTACCGGGCCCCGAACAAAACAGCAGCCGCCCTTCGACGGTCAGGTGACGTCAGAACTCGAGCAACGACCCGACCAGGCCCTCCCGGGCCTCGTAGGCTGCTCGCACCGGCGCGAACGAGCGCCGGTGGATCGGCGTCGGGCCCAGGCGCGCCAAGGCCTCGAGGTGCACGGGGGTCGAATAGCCCTTGTGCCCGCCGATGCCGTAGCCAGGGTAGATCAGCTCGAAGGCGCTCATTTCCCGGTCGCGGCTGACCTTGGCCAGGATCGAGGCCGCGGCGATCGCCGGGACCTTGCTGTCGCCCTTGATCACCGGCGCAGAAGGCACCGCGAGCTTGGGGCAGCGATTGCCGTCGATCAGCGCCAGCCTCGGGATGATCGACAACCCTTCGACCGCACGCTGCATGGCCAGCATGGTCGCGTGGAGGATGTTGAGCGAGTCGATTTCCTCGACCTCGGCCCGGGCAATACAGTAGCTCAGGGCCTTTTCGCAGATTTCCTCGAACAGCAGCTCGCGCCGCGCCTCGGTCAGCTTCTTGGAATCGTTCAGACCAAGGATCGGGCGCGCGGGATCGAGGATCACCGCGGCCGTGACCACGGCGCCGCACAGCGGGCCGCGGCCGACTTCATCGACGCCGGCGACCAGCTCCTCGACCAGGTTGAAATCCAGTCCCATCTGCATCTAGCGGTCTCCCAGCAATGCCAGCACGGCCTCGGCCGCCTGGTTGGAGGCGTCGCGGCGCAGGGTGCGGTGAATCTGGTCGAAGCCCTCGGTCTGGTGCGCACCCTCGGCCACCAGCGGCGCCAAGGCCTGCGCCAGGGCCTCGGGGGTGGCCGCGTCCTGCAGCAGCTCGGGCACCAGCGGGCGCTGGGCCAGCAGGTTGGGCAGCGACACGTAGGGGCTTTTTACCATGCGCTTGAGGATCCAGTAGGTCAGCGGCGCCAGACGGTAGGCCACCACCATCGGGCGCTTGTACAGCAACGCCTCCAGCGTCGCCGTGCCCGAGGCAATGAGCACCGCGTCGCAGGCCGCCAGGGCCTGGTGCGACTGGCCGTCGAGCAGGGTCACGGGCAGCTCGCGGCCGTCGAGCATCTGCTCGAGCTGGGCGCGCCGCGCCGGGTTGGCGCAGGGAGACACGAAGCTCACCCCCGGCACCAGCGCGCGCAAGCGCTCGGCGGCATCCAGGAACAGCGCGCCCAGGCGCCCCACCTCGCCACCGCGGCTGCCCGGCATCAGGGCCACCAGCGGGCCTTGCGGCAAGCCAAGGGCCGCTCGCGCCGCCTGGCGATCGGCGTCCAATGGGATGGTGTCGGCCAGCGGGTGGCCGACGAACCGCACCGGCACGCCCTGTTCCTCGTAGAACCGGGCCTCGAAGGGCAACAGCGTGAGCATCAGGTCGCAGCCTTCGCGGATCTTCAGCACTCGCTTCTGCCGCCATGCCCAGACCGACGGGCTGACGTAGTGCACGGTCTTGATGCCGACCTTGCGCAGCTGCAACTCGATGTTGAGGGTGAAGTCCGGGGCATCGATGCCGATGAACACGTCCGGCTTCTCGCCGATCAGGGTCTGGATCAGCTCCTTGCGCCGCTTGAGCAGCTCACGCAGGCGGCCCAGTACCTCGACCAGGCCCATGACGGCCAGGCGCTCCATCGGGAAATAGGAGTGCAGGCCCTCGGCTTCCATCAAGGGGCCACCGACGCCGATGAAGCGCACGTGCGGGTGGCGCGCCTTGAGGGCCCGCATCAGGCCTGAACCGAGGATATCGCCGCTGGCCTCGCCCGCGACCAGGGCTACGCAGAGCGGGGCCATGTCAGCGGGTGATGCCGCGAGCGGAGTTCTGGATCGACTGCATGAACAGCTCGACCTCGCCGTGCTGGACGGCCAGTTCCGCCAGTTCGCTGACCGCTTCCTCGACCGTCAGGCCTTGGCGATAGACGATCTTGTAGGCGCGGCGCAAGGCCTGGATGACCTCGTCGCTGAAGCCACGACGGCGCATGCCTTCGAAATTCATGCTGCGCGCCTCGGCCGGGCTGCCGAACACGGTGACGAACGCCGGGACGTCCTTGCCGATCGCAGTGCCCATGCCCGAGAAGCTGTGCGGGCCGATATGGCAGTACTGGTGCACCAGGGTGAACCCCGACAGGATCGCCCAGTCGCCCACGTGCACGTGGCCGGCCAGCGCCGTGTTGTTGACCAGGATGCAGTGGTTGCCGATGACACTGTCGTGGCCGATATGCGCGTAGGCCATGATCAGGTTGTGATCGCCCAGCGTGGTCTCGGAACGGTCCTGCACGGTGCCGCGATGAATTGTGACGCCTTCGCGGATGACGTTGTGGTCACCGATCACCAGGCGCGTCGGCTCGCCCTTGTACTTGAGGTCGGGGGTGTCTTCGCCAATCGAGGAAAACTGGTAGATCCGGTTGTGCCTGCCGATACGGGTCGGCCCCTTGAGCACCACGTGCGGCCCGATGACGGTGCCTTCCCCGATTTCGACATCGGGGCCAACGATCGACCAAGGACCGACCTCGACACCTTCGGCCAGCCTGGCCGAGGGATCGATGATCGCCCGAGGATCAATCGAATTCATAGCTTGCGTTCCGCGCAGGTGATCTCGGCCGAGCATACCGGCTTGCCATCGACCAGCGCCCTGCAGGCGAACTTCCAGATGGTGCTCTTGCGGCCGATGAACTGGGCCTCGAGGATCAACTGGTCGCCCGGCACCACCGGCTGGCGGAAGCGCAGCTTGTCGGAACCGCAGAAGTAGTACAGGGTGCCGTCGGCCGGCTTGGCATCGAGCATCTTGAACCCGAGGATCCCGGCCGCCTGGGCCATGGCCTCGATGATCAGGACGCCTGGCATGACAGGATGCCCGGGGAAATGGCCATTGAAGAACGGCTCGTTGATGCTGACATTCTTGTAGGCACGAATGCTCTGGGCCTCGAAGTCCAGCTCCACTACCCGGTCCACCAGCAGGAATGGGTAACGGTGAGGCAGGTATTCGCGAATCTCGTTGATGTCCATCATTTCGGGGGGAAGCCTGTAGTAAGAATAGTGAGCGCGGCTGCTGACCAGGCGCTCCTTTTGCAAATCCAGAGAGGGCCAGCTAGCGACTGTTCACTCTTGCTCAGGAAATGGTATCAGCCTTCTGATGAAGGCTGGCCACCTGAGGTCACGGTCTCGACACGTTTTTCCAACTGCTGGAGGCGCTTGGCCATCTCGTCCAGCTGGCGAATCCGCGCGGCACTCTTGCGCCAATCGGCCAACGGCTGCATGGCCGTACCGGAAGAATAGGCACCCGGTTCGGTGATCGAACGAGTCACCATGGTCATGCCGGAAACGAACACGCCGTCGCAGACGTCGATGTGACCGACCATGCCGACACCGCCGGCGATGGTGCAGTGCTTGCCGATGCGGGTGCTGCCGGAAATACCGACACAGGCCGCCATGGCCGTGTGGTCGCCGATCTGCACGTTGTGGGCGATCTGGATCTGGTTGTCGAGCTTGACCCCGTCACCGATGCGCGTGTCGGCCAGGGCGCCGCGGTCGACGGCGGTGTTCACGCCGATCTCCACGTCGTCGCCGACGACCACGCCGCCAATCTGCGCGATCTTGCGCCAGGTGCCCTTCTCGTTGGCGAAGCCGAAGCCCTCGCCACCGATGACTGCGCCCGACTGGATCACCACGCGCTTGCCGATGCGCACGTCGTGGTACAGGGTGACCCGTGGCGCCAGCCAGCCGCCTTCACCGATCACGCAGCGCGCGCCGATGAAGCAGTGGGCACCGATGGTCACGCCCGGGCCAATCTTCGCCCCGCTCTCGATCACCGCGAACGGGCCCACGCACGCCAGCTCGTCCACCTGGGCGTCCTCGGCCACCACGGCGCTGGGATGGATACCCGCCACAGCCTTGGGCTTGGGATCGAACAGGTGGGAGATGCGCGCATAGGCCAGGTACGGATCGGGCACGATCAACGCGTTCCCGGCGAAATCCTCGGCGTCGGCGGCCTTGAGCAGCACCGCCGCGGCCTGGGTATCGGCCAGGTACTTGCGGTACTGGGGATTGGCGAGAAAGCTCAACTGCCCTGCCCCGGCCTCCTGCAAGGTGGCCAGGCCAGTGATTTCCAGCGTCTCGGAGCCCTTGAGGGTGGCGCCGAGCGCATCGGCCAGCTGGCCGAGCGTCATGGTCACGGTCATGATCAGCGAGCTTGGTTCATGCGCTCGATGACTTGGCGGGTGATGTCGTACTGGGGCTTGACATCGATTACCGCGCCGCGCTCGAGTACCAGGTCGAATCCGCCTTTCTTGATCACTTCCTCGACAGCGCCGTCCAGCTTGGGCTTGAGCTGCTTGAGCATGTCGCGGTCGGCAACGGCCTTGGCTTCGTTCAGTTCCTTGGACTGGAACTGGAAGTCACGGGCCTTCTGCTTGAATTCCAGCTCCAGGCGCTCGCGCTCCTGCTGGTTCATCTTGTCGCCGCCCTTGAGGATGCGGTCCTGGATGGTCTTGGCGCTGCTCTCGAGGGTCTTGAGCTTGCTCAGCTGCGGACCGAACTTCTTCTCGGCATCGACTGCGTACTTCTTGGCCGCGTCCGACTCCAGCAGGGCCATCTGATAGTTCAGCACGGCGACCTTCATTTCGGCGAACGCCGGGGTGGCGACCAGCGCCGCGGCCACAACGGCCATTTTGATCACGTTACGCACGATGCACTCCTAGAGAATCCGTTGTCGTTAGCACGGGCCGACCTCAGAAGGTCTGGCCCAGAGAGAATTGGAACACCTGGGTATCGGCTTCGTCCGGCTTCTTGACCGGCATCGCCAGGCTGAAGCTCAACGGGCCAAGGGCGGTGATCCAGGTCACGCCGAGGCCAACGGAGCTGGCCAGGCCACCCAGGCCGACATCCTCGCAGTCAGGCTTGGAGCCGCAGTTTGTGTCGAACACGTTGCCCACGTCCCAGAAGACCGAGGTACGCAGCGAACGCTGGTCCTTGACGAACGGCAGTGGGAACAGCAGCTCGACACCGCCCTGGACGAGCACGTTGCCGCCGAACGGCAATGGATCCTGGTCCGGGTCGCGAATGGTGCCTGCATTACCTGTTTCACCGGCACCGCGGCTAGGCGTACTGCGCGGACCCAGGCTGCTGTCCTTGAAACCACGGACCGAGTTGAAGCCACCGGCGTAGTAGTTCTCGTAGAACGGCAGGCCCGAAGTCGAACCGAAGCCATCACCATAGCCCAGCTCGGTATGCAGGCGCAGGGTGTAGTCGTTGTTGATCGGCTTGAACAGCTGGCCGCGGTAGTCGAGCTTGAAGAACGACAGGTCGCTGCCCGGGGTGGTCGCTTCGACGGTCAGGCTCTGGGAGTGACCGCGGGTCGCCAGCACGCCCTTGTTCAGGGTCGACTCGGACCAGCCGGCCGAGGCCTTGAAGTTGAGGTAGCTGTCGCCTTCCTGCTTCACGAAGTCGAAGATCTCGTCGACGGTGTAGCGGCCGGTCTTGATCTCGTCGTTCTGCACGGTCAGGCCGAAGGTCAGGCGCGAGGTCTCGCTGATCGGGTAGCCGACGCTGACACCGGCACCGAGGCTGTCGACCGCGTAGCTGGCCACGTCGACGTCGAGGTCGTCGTAGTCGGTGCTGCGGTAGAAGGCGTTGTAGCCCAGGCTGACGCCATCGGCGGTCCAGTAGGGGTCGACGAAGCCGAAGTTGTAGCGGGTCTGGTATTCGCTTCGGGTCAGGCCGATGGAAACCTTGTTGCCGGTACCGAGGAAGTTGTTCTGGCTGATCGAGCCGCCGAGGATCAGGCCGGCGCTCTGGGCGAAGCCGACGCTGGCGGTGATCGAGCCGGAGGCTTGCTCCTCGACGCTGTAGTTGACGTCGACCTGGTCATCGGTGCCTGGCACCGGCGGGGTCTCGACGTTGACTTCCTTGAAGAAGCCCAGGCGCTCCAGGCGGGTCTTGGACTGGTCGATCAGGTAGGTCGAGGCCCAGCCACCTTCCATCTGGCGCATCTCGCGGCGCAGCACTTCGTCCTCGGACTTGGTGTTGCCACGGAAGTTGATGCGGTTGACGTAGGCACGCTTGCCCGGGTCGACGACGAACATGATGTCGACCGTGTGGTCCTGGTCGTTCGGCTGGGGCACGCCGTTGACGTTGGCGAAGGTGTAGCCTTCGTTGCCCAGGCGGCGGGTGATCAGCTCGGAGGTGGTGGTCATCACCTTGCGCGAGAACACCTGGCCGGGCTGCACCAGCAGCAGCGACTTGACCTGGTCCTCGGGCACCTTGAGGTCGCCGGACAGCTTCACGTCGCGGACGGTGTACTTCTCGCCCTCGTTGATGTTGACGGTGATGTAGACGTGCTTCTTGTCCGGGGTGATCGACACCTGGGTCGAGGCGATGTCCATGTTGATGTAGCCGCGGTCCAGGTAGTAGGAGCGCAGGCGCTCCAGGTCACCGGAGAGCTTCTCGCGGGCGTACTTGTCGTCGTTCTTGAAGAACGACAGCCAGTTGGTGGTCTTGAGCTCGAACAGGCTGGCCAGCTCGTCGTCGTCGAAGACGTTGTTGCCCACCACGTTGATGTGCTGGATCGCGGCGACGGTGCCTTCGTTGATGTTGATCTTCAGGCCCACGCGGTTGCGCGGCTGCGGCACGACCTCGGCGTTGACCTCGGCCGAGTAGCGGCCCTGGGCGACGTACTGGCGCTGCAGCTCGTTGCGCACGCCCTCGAGGGTGGCACGCTGGAAGATCTCGCCTTCGGCCAGGCCCGATTGCTTCAGGCCCTTCATCAGGTCTTCGGTGCTGATCGCCTTGTTGCCTTCGATCTCGATGCTGGACACCGAGGGACGTTCGACTACGTTGATGATGAGGATGTTGCCATCACGGCTCAGCTCGATGTCCTGGAAGAAGCCGGTCTTGAACAGCGAACGGGTGGATTCCACCAGGCGGCGGTCATCGGCCTCGTCACCGACGTTCAAAGGCAGGGCGCCGAACACGCTGCCGGCGGAAACCCGCTGCAGGCCGTTGACGCGGATATCGGAGATGGTGAAGGACTCGGCGTGAACTTCAGCGATCATCAGTGCGGAGAGGACCGCAGTTAGCAGCAGACGTTTCATGAAGTCCTTTTTTATTCCAACTGGCAATAGGCAACCCCGCCGCCAACAGGCGGCAGGCTCGCAATTGAGCGAAAGCGTTAAAGACGACCCAGATCGTTGATCAGGGCAAGCAACATCACCCCCACGACCAAACTGATACCGATCTGGACCCCCCAACCTTGCACCCGATCCGAAAGCGGACGACCGCGCGCCCACTCGATCAGGTAAAACAGCAAATGCCCCCCATCCAGTACTGGAATGGGCAGCAAGTTAAGAACTCCCAGGCTTATGCTCAGGTAGGCAAGGAAATTCAGGAAATCCCCAACGCCGGACTGGGCTGAAGCGCCCGCCACTTTAGCAATGGTTATCGGTCCGCTCAAGTTTTTTACCGAGAGCTCGCCGAACAGCATTTTCTTCAGCGATTCAAGGGTCAGGATGCTCATGTCCCAGGTGCGCGACAGGCCTTGGCCCACGGCGTCCAGCGGGCCGTAGCTCACTTCGCGGAGCATGCTGGCTGGCCACTCGACACCCTTGACCCCTGCCCCGAGGTAGCCGCCGGCGGCCTTGCCTTCGCCACGACGGGCCAGGGTGACGGGGATATCCAGCACCTGGCCATCGCGTTCAATACGTAACTGAACTTTGCTGTCGGCGCGTCCGCGCACGCTGTCGACCACTTGCTGCCAGTCGCCCAGCGCCTGGCCATCGAGGGCCAGCAGGCGGTCGCCGGATTTCAGACCGGCGGCCGCGGCCGGCCCCTTCGGGTCGATCTCGGCCAGCACGGGGGTGATCGCGGGACGCCACGGGCGCAGGCCCAGCGACTGGATCGGGTCGGGCTCGTCGGCGCCCTTGAGCCAGCTCTTGAGCTCCAGCGGGAGCTGGCGCTCGGTGCTGGCGCCTTCGTCGCGCACACCGACCTGCAAGGTGCCGCTCTCGCCCAGGCGCCGTACCAGCTGCAGGTTGACCGCCGACCAGCCATTGGTTGGCTTGCCATCGATCGAAACGATTTCCTGCCCCGCCGCCAGGCCAGCGGACGCGGCCAGGCTGCCGGGCTCGACCGCGCCGATGATCGGGCGGATCTGCTGGGTACCGAGCATCGCCAGCAGCCAGAAGAACACGATGGCCAGCAGGAAGTTGGCGATGGGCCCCGCCGCGACGATGGCGATGCGCTGGCCGACCGTCTTGCGGTTGAACGACTGGTCGGCCAGCGCGGCGGGCACCTCGCCCTCGCGCTCGTCGAGCATCTTGACGTAGCCGCCCAGGGGAATGGCGGCGATCACGAACTCGGTGCCCTGGCGGTCATGCCAGCGCAGCAGCGGGGTGCCGAAGCCCACGGAAAAGCGCAGGACCTTGACGCCGCAGCGACGGGCCACCCAGAAGTGGCCGAATTCGTGGAAGGTAACCAGCACGCCCAGTGCGACCAGGGTGCCGATGATCATGTAGAGCGCGGTCATGTCTTTCTCCAGATGACGTTCAGCGGTGCCTGGCACAGCGCACGCGGGCGCGGGGCATCAGCGGCCGTGACGGCTCAACCATTCCCGGGACAGTTCCCGCGCGCGCTGGTCGGCGGCGAACACCGCGGCGAGCGACGGGACCGGGACCACGGGCTCCTGGTCGAGCACTTGTTCGATCATACTCGCGATCTCCGGGAAGCGGATGCGCCGCTGGAGAAACGCCTCGACGGCCACCTCGTTGGCGGCGTTGAGTATCGCCGGGGCACTGTTGCCCGCCTCGGCAGCCTGCCGCGCCAGGCGCAGGCAAGGAAAGCGCTGTTCGTCGGGAGCCTGGAAGTCCAGGCGCGCGATGGCGAACAGGTCCAGTGGCGCGACCCCAGAGTCGATCCGCCTTGGCCAGGCCAGGGCGTTGGCGATAGGGGTGCGCATGTCCGGGTTGCCCAGCTGGGCCAGCACCGAGCCGTCTATGTAGTCGACCAGCGAATGGATCACGCTTTGCGGGTGCACCACCACTTCCACCTTGGCCGGCACCGCGTCGAACAGCCAGCAGGCCTCGATCAGCTCGAGCCCCTTGTTCATCATGCTGGCCGAGTCGACCGAGATCTTCCGCCCCATGGACCAGTTCGGATGGGCACAGGCCTGCTCGGGCGTGACGTGCGCCAGTTCCGCCTGCGGCGTCTGGCGGAACGGCCCGCCCGAGGCGGTCAGCAGGATACGCCGCACCCCGACCTCCGACAGCCCGCGCGCGTAGTCACCCGGCAGGCACTGGAAGATCGCGTTGTGCTCGCTGTCGATGGGCAGCAATACCGCGCCACTGCGCCGCACCGCGTCCATGAACAGCGCGCCCGACATGACCAGCGCTTCCTTGTTGGCCAGCAGGACCTTCTTGCCGGCCTCCACCGCCGCCAGGGTCGGGCGCAGGCCCGCCGCGCCGACGATGGCCGCCATCACCGCGTCCACTTCGGGCGCTGCGGCCACCTGGTTGAGCCCGGCCTCCCCTTCCAGCACCTCGGTGCTGCTGCCCGCGCCGCGCAACGCCTCGCGCAGCCGGGCAGCGCCCTGGGCAGTGGGCACCACGGCGAACGCCGGGCGATGGCGCAGGCAAAGCTGCAGCAGCTCGTCCAGGCGCGAATAGCCAGTCAGCGCGAACACCTGGTACTGCTCGGGATGGCGGGCGATGACATCCAGGGTGCTCAGGCCGATGGAGCCGGTGGCCCCCAGCACGGTAATGCGTTGAACGGCACTCACATGCCACCCCAGCCCGCGGCCCACAACAGCACGGCGAACAGCGGGATCGCGGCCGTCAGGCTGTCGATGCGGTCGAGCACGCCGCCATGTCCAGGCAGCAGGTTGCTGCTGTCCTTGATGCCCGAGCGGCGCTTGAACATGCTTTCGGTCAGGTCGCCGACCACCGAGGCCATGACCACCAGCGCCGCGCCCAGCAGGCCGAGCAACAGCGCACCGATGCTCCAGTCGCGCCACAGGCCGACGCCCAGGGTGATCAGCAGGCTGGCCGCGAGGCCGCCATAGACGCCCTCCCAGCTCTTGCCCGGGCTCACCTGCGGCGCCAGCTTGCGCTTGCCGAAGGCCCGGCCGGAGAAGTAGGCACCGATGTCGGCACCCCACACCAGCACCATCACCGCGAGGATCAGCCAGTTGCCCAGCGGCCAGTGCTTGAGCAGCACCAGGCCCTGCCAGGCCGGCAGCAAGACCAGCAGGCCGATCAGCAGGCGGCAGGCAGCACTGGCCCACAATTCGCTGCTGCGCGGATAGGTCAGCACCAGCCAGGTGGCCAGCGCCCACCAGATCACCGAGGCACCCAGCACCCAGGGCGCGAGGTCCGGCATCAGGTAGAGCAGCATCAATGCCCCGGCCACCACGGCGGCGTAGGCACAGCGCAACGATTGGGTCGCCAGGCCGGCGAGCCGCGCCCATTCCCAGGCGCCCACGGTCACCACGAAGCCGATGAAGAGTGCGAAACTCCCGCCATTGAGCAGGAAGAAACCACCCAGTGCGATCGGTAACAGGATCAGCGCGGTAATGATGCGATGTCTAAGCATTAAGCACGAGCTCCAGCTTCGACCTGCTCGCTGGTTTTCCCGAAGCGACGCTGGCGTGAAGCGAAATCGGCCAGGGCATTGCGCATGGCCTCGTGTTTGAAGTCCGGCCAGTACAGGTCGGAGAAATACAGCTCGGCGTAGGCCAGCTGCCACAGCAGGAAGTTGCTGATACGGTGCTCGCCGCCGGTGCGGATGCACAGGTCGGGCAACGGCAGGTCGCCGGTGGCAAGGCAGGTCTGCAGCAACCCTGGGGTGATGTCGTCCGGGCGCAGGTGCCCGGCCTGGACTTCACGCGCCAGGCGCTGGGCGGCCTGGGCGATATCCCACTGGCCGCCGTAGTTGGCGGCGATCTGCAGGATGAACCGGCCGTTGCCGGCGGTCAGCCCTTCGGCCTCGCGCATGGCGGCCTGCAGCTCAGGGTGAAAGCGCGAGCGATCACCGATGATGCGCAGGCTGATGTTGTTGTCGTTGAGGCGCCTGGCCTCGCGGCGCAAGGCCGAGAAGAACAACTCCATCAGCGCACCGACTTCGTCGGCCGGGCGCTGCCAGTTCTCGCTGGAGAAGGCGAACAGGGTCAGCACCTCGACCTTGGCCTCGGCGCAGACTTCGATCACCGCGCGAACCGCATCGACGCCGGCCTTGTGCCCGGCGACGCCGGGCAGCAGGCGCTTCTTCGCCCAGCGATTGTTACCGTCCATGATGATCGCGACATGACGCGGCACCGAAGACGATGCCGCCAGCTTGGTCTTATCCATGAAAAGTTCTGACCTCAGACGGCCATCAAGTCCTTTTCCTTCGCCTTGACAGCAACTTCGATGTCGGCCACGAACTTGTCGGTCAGCTTCTGGATGTCATCGGCGGCGCGACGTTCTTCGTCCTCGCTGATTTCCTTCTCCTTGACCAGGTCCTTGAGCTGGCTCAAGGCGTCACGGCGGATGTTGCGCACCGCGATGCGGCCGTCTTCGGCAGCGTCACGCGCCTGCTTGGTGAAGCCCTTGCGGGTTTCCTCGGTCAGGGCGGGCATGGTGATCAACAGCATCTCGCCCAGGTTGGTCGGGTTCAGGTTCAGGCCAGCGCTGCCGATCGCCTTGTCCACGGCCGACAGCATGTTGCGTTCGAAGGCAACCACCTGCAGGGTGCGCGAATCCTTGACGGTGATGTTGGCCACTTGCTTGATGGGCGTGTCCGAACCGTAGTAAGGCACCATGACGCCTTCCAGGATGCTCGGGTGCGCGACACCGGTACGGATGCGGCTGAATGCATGCTGAAGGGACTCCAGCGACTTGCTCATCCGCTCCTGGGCGTCTTTCTTGATTTCGTTGATCATGCTTCGCCTTCCTCGATCAGGGTTCCTTCAGCGCCACCTACAACGATGTTCAGCAGGGCGCCAGGCTTGTTCATGTTGAATACCCGCAATGGCATCTTGTGGTCGCGGCACAGGCAGATTGCGGTCAGGTCCATCACGCCGAGCTTGCGGTCCAGTACTTCGTCGTACGTCAGGCGGTCGAACTTCTCGGCATGCGGGTCCTTGAATGGATCGGCAGTGTACACGCCATCGACCTTTGTCGCCTTGAGCACCACGTCGGCATCGATCTCGATACCGCGCAGGCAGGCAGCCGAGTCGGTGGTAAAGAACGGGTTGCCGGTGCCGGCGGAGAAAATTACCACATCACCGGAATTAAGGTGACGGATAGCTTTGCGACGATCGTAATGGTCGGTAACGCCGACCATGGAAATCGCGGACATGACCAGGGCCGGGATGTTCGAGCGCTCCAGCGCATCGCGCATGGCCAGGCCGTTCATCACGGTGGCCAGCATGCCCATGTGGTCGCCCGTGACCCGGTCCATGCCGGCCGCGCTGAGCGCTGCGCCGCGGAACAGGTTGCCACCACCGATCACCAGGCCGACCTGGACCCCGATACCGACCAGCTGGCCCACTTCCAGGGCCATGCGGTCCAGCACCTTCGGGTCGATCCCGAACTCTTCCGAACCCATCAGGGCTTCGCCGCTCAGTTTGAGCAAAATGCGTTTATAGCGAGGTTGGCGACCACTCACCTGCTGAGCCATTGCGAGTCTCTCCTGCGGCGTTTTCAATGAAATTCTGCGCGGGCTGCGTGCAGCCAGCTAACTGTAGCGCGGCGCTGCTTCAGCGCCAGCGGATGCAGGCTGGATAAACCCGCATCCGGTTTG
>JAQZAY010000352.1 GCA_029239415.1 Pseudomonas sp.
ACCCTTGTTCGAGCGAGGTGAGGATCGTCTGCAGGGTGGCATTCACCTCATCGTCATTAAGAGTGCGCGATGGATGCTGCCAGGTCAAGCCGACTGCCAAGCTTTTTCGATCCGGATCAATGCCTTTGCCCTGATAGACATCAAACAGCCTGAGGTCGGTGAGCCATTCGCCTGCGTTGTCTCGAATAACCTGCAGCACGGCGCTGGACGCGACATCACGACCTGCGATCAAGGCCAGGTCGCGCCTGGTTTCAGGGAACCTGGACAGTTCGCTGAACTTGGGCAGGCGACCCTGGACGACTTCCTCGAGAACCAGCTCGAAGAGGTACACCGGGCGATCCAGGCCCAAGGCTTTGCCAAGCTCTGGGTGCAGGGCGCCCAGATAGCCGACTTCTCGGCCGTCGCGCTCGATGCGGGCGGTCTGGCCAGGGTGCAGGGCTGGGTGCTTGCCTGCTACAAAGGCGAAGTCTTCAAGAGCACCGGAGAAGCCTAGCACCGCCTCGACGTCTGCCTTCACGTCGAAGAAGTCGATGCTGTCACGGCTGTTCGCCCAGCCTTCCGGCAGGCGGCTGCCGCAGACGACGCCGGCGATCATTGGCTGCTGCTGCAGCTCGCCAAGCTGGCCGACGAAGCGCTGGCCGCTTTCGAACAGGCGCACGCGGTCTTGCTGGCGGTTGAGGTTGTGCTGCAGCGCTTTTACCAGGCCCGGCCACAGGGTGGCGCGCATGGCGGCCATGTCGCTGGAGATGGGGTTGGCCAGCAGCAGCGGTTCGACGCCTGGGCTGAACAGCTCGAACAGCTTGGGATCGATGAAGCTGTAGGTGATGGCTTCCTGGAAGCCACGGGCCACCAGCAGGCGGCGCAGGCTTGGCAGCTCGGCGCGGGCCTCTGGCTTGGCCTGCGGGGCCAGGCGCGCTTGCGGGTAACGGACCGGCAGGTGGTTGTAGCCGTACAGCCGGGCCAGCTCCTCGATCAGGTCGACCTCGATGCTGATATCGAAGCGGTGGCTTGGCACTTCGACCTGCCACTGCCCTTCCCCGCTGGCGCTGGTCTTCAGGCCCAGGCCGTTGAGCAGCTGCTCGACTTCGACGGCGGGCATCTGCATGCCGAGCATCTGGTCGATGCGCTCGGCGCGCAGGGTGACCGGGGCGATGTTGGGCAGGTGCTGCTCGCTGACGGCCTCGATGATCGGGCCGGCTTCACCGCCGACGATCTCCAGCAGCAGCGCAGTGGCACGCTCCATGGCTTCGCGGGCGAGCCGGGAGTCGACGCCGCGCTCGTAACGGTGCGAGGCATCGGTGTGCAGGCCGTAGGAACGTGCCTTGCCAGCAATGGCGATCTGGTCGAAGAAGGCGCTTTCCAGGAACAGGTCGCGGGTCTTGTCGGTGGCCACGCCACTGTGCTCGCCACCCATCACGCCGGCAATGGCCAGGGCGCGAGTGTGGTCGGCGATGACCAGGGTGTCGCCGCGCAACGCTACTTCCTGGCCGTCGAGCAGGACGAGCTTCTCGCCCTCTTCGGCCATGCGCACGCGAATGCCGCCGTTGATTTCAGCCAGGTCGAAGGCATGCATCGGCTGGCCGAGCTCGAGCATCACGTAGTTGGTGATGTCGACAGCGGCGTCGATGCTGCGCACATCGGCGCGGCGCAGGCGCTCGACCATCCACAGCGGGGTCGGCCGGGACAGGTCGACGTTGCGGATGACACGGCCCAGGTAGCGTGGGCAAGCAGTCGGCGCGAGAATCTCGACCGGACGCACTTCGTCGTGTGCGGGGGCGACGGCCGGGATCAGCGGGCGAGTAACCGGGACGTTGTACAGCGCGCCGACTTCGCGAGCCAGGCCCGCCAGCGACAGGCAGTCGCCGCGGTTCGGGGTCAGGTCGACTTCGATGCTGGCGTCGTCCAGGTCGAGGTAGACACGAATGTCTTCACCTACCGGAGCGTCGTCGGCGAGCTCGAGCAGGCCGTCGTTTTCTTCGCTGATCTGCAGTTCGGCTGCCGAGCAGAGCATGCCGTTGGACTCGACGCCGCGCAGCTTGGCCTTCTTGATCTTGAAGTCGCCTGGCAGTTGCGCACCGATCATGGCGAACGGGATCTTCAGGCCAGGGCGCACGTTAGGGGCGCCGCAGACGACCTGGAAGGTCTCGCTGCCGTTGCTGACCTGGCAGACGCGCAGCTTGTCGGCGTCGGGATGCTGTTCGGTGCTCAGCACCTCGCCGACGATGATGCCGGAAAACTCGCCGGCCGCCGGGGTGACGCTGTCGACTTCGAGGCCGGCCATGGACAGCCGGGCGACCAGCTCGTCACGATTGACCTGCGGGTTGACCCAACCACGCAGCCACTTTTCACTGAATTTCATGCTGTTCTCCTGAAAGTTGCGTTACGGGTGCGGACCTAGCGAAATTGCGCGAGGAATCGCAAATCGTTGTCGAAGAACAGCCGTAGATCGTTGACGCCATAACGCAGCATGGCCAGGCGCTCGGCGCCCATGCCGAAGGCAAAGCCCTGGTATTCTTCAGGGTCGATGCCGGACATGCGCAGCACATCGGGGTGGACCATGCCGCAGCCCATGACTTCGAGCCAGCCGGTCTGCTTGCAGACGCGGCAACCGTTGCCGCTGCACATCACGCACTGGATGTCGACTTCGGCAGAAGGCTCGGTGAACGGGAAGAACGACGGGCGGAAGCGCACCGACAGTTCTTTTTCGAAGAACACGCGCAGGAATTCTTCGATGGTGCCTTTGAGGTCGGCGAAATTGATCCCGCGATCGACCAGCAGGCCTTCGACCTGGTGGAACATCGGCGAGTGGGTGATATCCGAGTCGCAGCGGTAGACGCGGCCCGGGCAGACAATGCGGATAGGCGGCTGGCTGGACTCCATGGTCCGCACCTGCACCGGCGAGGTGTGGGTACGCAGCAGCATGTTGGCATTGAAATAGAAGGTGTCGTGCATTGCCCGGGCCGGATGGTGGCCGGGAATGTTGAGGGCTTCGAAGTTGTGGTAGTCGTCTTCGACCTCAGGGCCTTCGGCAATGCCGTAGCCGATATGGGTGAAGAACTGTTCGATGCGCTCGAGGGTACGGGTGATCGGGTGCAGGCCACCGGTCGTCTGGCCACGGCCTGGCAGGGTCACATCAATGCATTCGGCGGCCAGGCGAGCACTGAGCTCGGCCTCTTCAAAGGCGGCCTTGCGTGCGTTGAGCACCACGGTGACGCGTTCCTTGGCGTCGTTGATCAGCGCGCCAACCTTGGGCCGCTCTTCGGCTGGCAGGTTGCCCAGGGTCTTCATCACCTGGGTCAGCTCGCCTTTCTTGCCGAGGAATTGAACCCGGATCTGTTCCAGGGCATTGATGTCTTCAGCGCGCTCCACGGCCTCCAGGGCTTGGGAGACCAGCGCATCCAGGTTTTCCATGTACAGACTCCAGATACAAAATAGGGGAAGAGCTTTGAAGGCTCTTCCCCTATCGATGACGTTTAGCACCCGGTGCCGCATGCGCCACCGGGTGATTGTCGTGGGTACTTAAGCCAGTACGGCTTTAGCCTTCTCGACAATCGCAGCAAACGCCGCTTTTTCGTTCACTGCCAGATCAGCCAGAACTTTGCGGTCGATTTCGATCGACGCTTTTTTCAGGCCAGCGATCAGACGGCTGTAGGACAGACCGTTGGTACGCGCACCAGCATTGATACGAGCGATCCACAGAGCGCGGAACTGACGCTTCTTCTGGCGACGGTCGCGGTAGGCGTATTGGCCTGCCTTGATGACCGCTTGCTTGGCAACACGGAATACGCGCGAGCGTGCACCGTAGTAGCCTTTAGCCAGTTTCAGGATTTTCTTGTGACGCTTACGAGCGATGACGCCACGCTTTACACGAGCCATGAGTAACTTCCTCTATCTTTGACCAGAATTAACGAATGCGCAGCATGCGCTCGACTTTTGCCACGTCCGACGGGTGCAGCAGGCTGCTACCACGAAGTTG
>JAQZAY010000031.1 GCA_029239415.1 Pseudomonas sp.
ATGCGCAGCCGCCTGTTTCATATTGTTTCCTGCCTGCTGCTCGCCGCCAGCACCACCAGCGCGGTCCAGGCTGCCGACCTTGCCCAGCAACGCCAATTCTACGATGAAGCCAAGCGGGCCCTGGCCAAGGGCGACAAGGGCCCGTACCTGCGCCATGCACAAGCGCTGCGCGACTATCCCCTGACCCCCTACCTGGCCTACGACGAGTTGACCGCGCGCCTCAAGAGCGCCAGCAACGAAGAAATCGAGGATTTCCTGGCCAAGCACGGCGACCTGCCCCAGGCCAACTGGATGAAGCTGCGCTGGTTGCGCTGGCTGGCCGAGCGTGGCGACTGGAAAACCTTCGTCAAGTACTACGACCCCAAGCTCAACTTCACCGAGCTGGACTGCCTCAACGGCCAGTACCAGCTCAGCCACGGGCAACGCGAACAGGGATTCGCCACGGCCGTGAAACTGTGGCATGTCGGCAAGTCGCAACCGGCTGCCTGCGACACCCTGTTCGGCATGTGGGCGGCCGAGGGCCAGCTGACCGAAGCCCGGCGCTGGGAACGCGCCAAGCTCGCGGCGCAGGCGCGCAACTACCCCCTGGCCAACAACATGGTGCAGACCCTGACCAGCCTGGGGCGGCAAGGCCGCCTGCTGGTCGATGTCGCGCAGAAACCGGAGCTGCTCGACCAGCCATCGCGCTTCACCCCGGTCGACGAGGCCATGTCGGATGTCGTCAGCCTGGGCTTGCGCCGGCTCGCGCGTCAAGACCCGCAGCGCGCCATGCAGATGCTCGACGACTACGCCCGGCGCATGCACTTCTCGCCCGATGAAAAGGTCGCCATCGCCCGCGAGATCGGCCTGGCCCTGGCGCGCCGCTACGACCCGCGCGCCCTCGACCTGATGACCCGCTACGACCCCGAGCTGCGCGACAATACCGTCAGCGAATGGCGCATGCGCCTGCTGCTGCGCCTGGGCCGCTGGGAAGATGCCTACGCGCTGAGCAAGCGCCTGCCCCAGGAGCTGGCCAGCAGCAACCGCTGGAAGTACTGGCAGGCGCGCAGCCTCGAGCTGGCGCAGCCGAAGAACCCGCAAGTCCCGCCGCTGTACAAGGCCGTGGCGCGCGAGCGCGACTTCTACGGCTTCCTGGCCGCCGATCGCGCGCAGACCCCCTACCAGCTCAACCACAAGCCCCTGGTGCTGAGCCGGCAACTGGTCGACAAGGTTCGCAACACCCCAGGGATCCGCCGCGCGCTCGAGTTCCATGCCCGCGGCCAGATCGTCGACGGCCGCCGCGAATGGTATTACGTGAGCCGTCACTTCAGCCGCGACGAAATGGTCGCCCAGGCGCGACTGGCGTACGAGATGCGCTGGTATTTCCCGGCCATCCGCACCATCAGCCAGGCCCAGTACTGGGACGACCTGGACATCCGCTTCCCCATGGCCTATCGCGACACCCTGGTGCGCGAAGCCAAGGTACGCGGGCTGCATTCGAGCTGGGTGTTCGCCATTACCCGCCAGGAAAGCGCCTTCATGGAAGACGCCCGCTCCGGCGTCGGCGCCAGCGGCCTGATGCAACTGATGCCCGCCACGGCCCGCGAGACCGCCCGCAAGTTCAACATCCCCCTGGCCTCGCAAGCGCAGGTGCTCAACCCGGACAAGAACATCCAGCTGGGCGCTGCCTACCTCAGCCAGGTGCACAGCCAGTTCAATGGCAACCGCGTGCTCGCCTCGGCCGCCTACAACGCCGGTCCCGGCCGTGTGCGGCAGTGGCTGCGCGGCGCCAACCACCTGAGCTTCGACGTGTGGGTCGAATCGATTCCGTTCGACGAGACACGCCAGTATGTGCAGAACGTGCTGTCGTACTCGGTGATCTACGGACAGAAGCTCAATTCGCCACAGCCGCTGGTGGACTGGCACGAGCGGTTCTTCGACGACCTGTAGGAATGCCTGAAGCTGCTGGGGCTCTGTTTCAGCAGGCCCGGCCCCTTCGCTGGCAAGCCAGCTCCCACAGGTACGGCGGCGTTCCTTAGAGCGGCGCTAGGCCTGGTTGTCACAGGTACAGCGCTAACTCTGGGAGCAGCGCTGGGCCCTGTGGGAGCTGGCTTGCCAGCGAAGAGGCCGGGCCTGGCACACCGCGGTCAGAGCACCTCGACCTCCATCCCCACCTCCAGCACCCCGCTGCCATCCACCGCCAGGTTCTGCCCGAACAGCACATCGCCATCCTTCTGCCGGTAGCTCTTGAGCGTGGTCAACGGCTCCCGGTCCGGGCTGCGCTCGCCGGTGTGCGGGTCCAGGGTGGTGAAGATGCAGCGCACGCTCGGCGCCAGGACGCGCAACTCCAGCGGCCCAATACGGATACGCTTCCAGCCGTCCTCGGCAAATGCCGCACTGCCCTCGATCACCAGGTTGGGACGCAACCTGAGTGCTTCGATGGGCCGGCCCACGCGCCGGCCCAGGTCGTCGACCGAGGCCTGACCCACCAGCAACAGGGGGAAGCCGTCCGGAAACGCCGCGCGGTCGCTGTTCAAGCCATACCCGCTGGGCAGGTAGCGGGCGCGCTGCTCGGGGCAATGCACCAGCCGCACCGGCTTGCCGAGCAACTGGCTCAGCCAGTCGGCCGCGGCGTCGCCAGCATCGGGGACGCGCAAGGTCTCCCGCCAGATCGTCACCCCGCGCAGGTCGACGTCAGCCCCCGGCACTGCCACGTGCAGTGGCGATTGTCCGGGCGCCTCGAGCACCAGTTGCCCGGCATCGCCGTAGCGGGCCGAGAGCTGGCTCAGCCGCGGGTAGGCGCGCTGGGTCAGGAACCGTCCGTTTTCCTGCTCGACCACCATCCAGCGCCGATCGCCCTCGAGCCCCAGCAGATCGACAGGCGAGCGCTGCAGGGCCTGGGCCCGGCAGGATTTCACCGGATAGTGGTACATCGCACTCAGAAACATCCTTGCCATCCCATGCCAGGTCAAAGCCCAAGCTTATACCCGGCGCAGAAAGCAGCCTAGGCCGGCGTCCGGTCAAGCGCCAGGCGCTGGCGCACCACATCGACCAGCTTGTCGGGCTGGAACTTGGAGAGGAAGTTGTCGCAGCCGACCTTCTTCACCATCGATTCGTTGAAACTGCCGGACAGCGAGGTATGCAGCACCACATGGAGGCCGCGCAAACGCGGATCGTTGCGGATCTCGGTGGTCAGCCGATAGCCGTCCATCTCGGGCATCTCGGCGTCGGTAAACACCATCAGCAGCTTCTCGCAGACATCCTCGCCGGCGTCCGCCCAGCGCTGCAGCAGACGCAGCGCCTTGAGGCCGTCGCTGGCCACGTGCATCTTCACGCCGATCTGCGAGAGCGTGTCGCGCAATTGCGCCAGGGCGACGCTCGAGTCGTCCACCAGCAGCACCTCGCGACCCCGGGCGCGGGCCAGCAGCGGATCGTCCAGCTTGTCGCGCGAGACCTTGGCGCTGTAGGGGACGATCTCGGCCAGCACCTTTTCCACGTCGATGATTTCGACCAGTTGCTCGTCGACCTTGCTGATCGCGGTCAGGTAGTGCTGCCGGCCCGCGCTGGTCGGCGGCGGCAAGATCGCTTCCCAGTTCATGTTGACGATGCGGTCGACCCCGCCCACCAGGAACGCCTGCACGGAACGGTTGTACTCGGTGACGATGATGGTGCTGTCGGGGCCGGGTTGCAGCGCGCGCATGCCGATGGCCTGGGACAGGTCGATCACCGGCAGCGTCTGGCCGCGCAGGTTGACCACGCCGCAGACGAAGGGATGGCGCTGCGGCATCAGGGTCAGCCTGGGCAGCTGCAAGACCTCTTGCACCTTGAACACGTTGATCGCGAACAGCTGGCGCCCGGCCAGGCGGAACATGAGGATTTCCAGGCGGTTTTCACCCACCAGCTGCGTTCGTTGGTCTACCGCGTCAAGAATGCCAGCCATCGATGAACCCCAGGACTTGTCAGGAAAAAAGTGAATCAGCACGTCCTGTATCGGCCGCATGCTCCACAGCTTGACCTGTTCAGTCCTGGAATCGTCGTCGCGCCATCAAGTGTCGGCCTGACCGCCCAGCAACGGCGAGTCGACCGGCAGGTGCAGGCTCAGCCCGCCCGGCACGGCCTCGAAGCGCAGGCTGTCGCCCTGCAGCGGTTCGCCATCGAGGTTGATGTCCAGGCCCTGCGCGCTGCGAATCTCGACCCAGGGCAAGCGGGTCCGCACGAACAGGCCATCGCCTGCCAGCAGGTCGCGCAGCGCCCCGACGACCTCCTGGGGTGCCGGCAGGATGCTGACGTCCAGCAAGCCGTCGTCGACCCTGGCCTCGGGGCACAGCACGTGGCCGCCCCCCGCCTGGCGGCCATTGCCGATGCCGAGTGCGAGCAAGTCGCCGCTCCACTGGAAGTCAGGCCCATGCAGCTCCACCGACGCGGCCTGCAGCTCGCTGAAGCGAGACAGGCCGGTGAACAGGTACGCCGCGCCTCCAAGGACCTTCTTCAGGTCCTCGGAGGTATTGGCGGTCACCTGGGTACCGAAGCCGCCGGTGGCCATGTTCAGGAACAACTGGTCACCGACCCGCCCCAGGTCTACCGGCCGCGCTGGCGCGTCGAGCAGCAACAGGGCCGCCAAGGGCTCCAGCGGTACCCCGGCGGCCTTGGCGAAGTCGTTGGCCGTGCCCAGCGGCAGCAGCACCAGGCTCGCCGAGGTACCGGCCAGGCCCATGGCCTCGGCGACATCGCGCAAGGTGCCGTCGCCGCCGCCCGCAACGATGTGCGTGTAGCCGGCCGCCAGCGCCTCGCCGACCAGCCGCTGCGCGTCGCCGCCCTCCCAGGTCACGCGCACGTCCAGGGTCCATCCGAGCTCGCGCACGGTGCCGACCGCGGCACGCACATCCTCGTTCAGTGCCTGCTTGCCATGCAGGATCAGCATTGCCTTGCGCTCGTGCATAACAGCCTCCAGAAATGAATTCATCCGCAATCTCGACAACCACGGTAGAAGGTTTACTGCACGGGCGCGAAAAATACTTGGGCCCTGCCCGGGTGATGACCAAAGGGTGCCCGATACCTGGGCGAGGCCGGCAGCCTGCGCTTTACTGATAGCTATGGACGCGCTTGCCAACATTGTCCACCAGACGCGGAGCACTGGGTCGATGCGCATACTCTGGACACTGCCCTATCTGCCCTGGCCCACCACCAGTGGCAGCAAGACCCGCCAATACCACCTGATACGTGCCCTGGCCCAGCGCGGCCACCGGATCACCCTGCTGGTGCAGTCCAAGGTGCCGCTGAGCGATCCCGCCCGCGAGGCACTCGAGCCCTGCCTCGAACGCCTGATCGTGCTGCCCAGGCGGGCCCTGCACAGCCCTTTGAACCTGCTTGCCTCGCTGATCGTCGACTACCCCATGCGCGTCACCATCAACGGGCTTGCCCCCCGCCTGCGGCGGCGCTTCGAACAATTGCTCGACGAGCCCTGGGACGTGATCCAGATCGAGCACTGCTACGGTTTCCAGCCGTATGAAAAGGCCCTCAAGGCCCGTGCCTTGCCCTTCATGCTCAGCGAGCACACCCTGGAGTCGATCGGGGACGCCGCTTGCCATAACCGACTGCCGCTCTGGCTGCGTCCGCTCAATGCCTTCGATCGCTGGCGCCACCGGCGCTGGGAGCAACGGGTGCTACGCCAGCCCAGCGAGGTGGTGACGGTCAGCGCCATCGACGCCGAACGGATCCACCGCGCCAGCGGCCGCGAGGCCAGCGTGGTGGCCGATGGCGTCGACTGCGACTACTACGCGCCCGTGCAGCCGGCGGTGCACAGCCAGCGCCTGCTGTTCGTCGGCAACTTCGAGTACGGCGCCAACCTCGAGGCCATCGAGTGGGCCCTGGACGAGATCCTGCCACAGGTGTGGATGAGCAACCCGGCGGTGCGCCTGGCCATCGCCGGGCATGCCTTGCCTGCCAGCTGGAAACTGCGCTGGAACGACCCGCGCATCGAATGGATCGGCTACCGTCCCGACCTGCGCGAGCTGCAACGGCGCTCGGCGGTGTTCTTCGCGCCGCTGAAATACGGTGGCGGCTCCAAGGTCAAGATCCTCGAGGCGATGGCCGCCGGGTTGCCGGTGATCACCACGGGCAAGGGGGTCGCCGGGTTGCAGGTCGAGAATGGCGAGCACTACCTGGGCAGCGACGACGGCGACCAGCTCGCCCTGCAGATCACCCGGCTGCTCAACCAGCCATGGCACATGTCACAGCTTTCCCAGGCCGGACGAGCCTTCGTCCGCCAGCACCACGACTGGAGCGTCGCGGCGCAGGCGCTCGAAGGCGTCTACCTGCGCCTTGCGCAGAATCCGACGGCACAGGACGCGCTCGCGCCGGGCATCGTGCTCGACCGGTCAGCCAAGTAGCTCGCTCAGGGGAATGAACTGCACGCTGTCACCGCAACGCGGGGTCTGCCCTTCCCTGACCTCCACCAGGCCCTCGGCCCAGGCCGCGCTGCGCAGCACGCCCGAGCTCTGGTTCTTGTAGAGGCGTGCCTGGCCCTGCTCGATGCGCCCGCGCAGGTACTCGCGCCGGGTCCCTGCCTTCGGCCAGTCGAAGCCGGCGGGAACGCTGAACTGCAAGGGTGCCACCGCCTGGACGCCCTGGCGGCGCAGCAGATAGGGACGGGTCAGCAGGCCGAAGGTCACCAGCGTCGAGGCCGGGTTGCCCGGCAGGCCGATCACGGGCACACCGCGGTAGTGCCCGAAGGTCAGGGGCTTGCCTGGCTTGATCGCCAGCTTCCACAAGGCCAGTTCGCCCGCCTCGCGCAGGGCGATGCCAAGATAATCCGCCTCGCCCACCGAGACGCCTCCGGTCGAGAGGATCAGGTCGACATCGCCCAGCCCGCCCAGGCACTGGCGGGTCAGCGCCAGGTCATCGGCGAGGATGCCGACGTCGACCACTTCGCAGCCCAGGCGCTGCAACCAGCTGGCCAACAGGCGGCGATTGCTGTTGTAGATCTGCCCCGGTCCCAGGGGCAGGCCCGGCTCGACCAGCTCATCGCCGGTCGACAGCAGCGCCACCCGCGGCCGGCGGACCACCTCTAGCTGCGCGCAACCCAGCGACGCCGCCAGGCCCAGCTCGATCGGCCCCAGCCGCGTGGCCTTGTCCAGCACGGTCTCGCCCGCACGGGTCTCCTGGCCCTGCGGCCTGACATTCTGCCCGAGCCGCAGCGGCTGCACGAAGCGCACACGCTGGTCGTCGAGCACTTGCGCGTTTTCCTGCATCTCGACGCAGTCGGCGCCTTCGGGCAGTGGCGCACCGGTGAAGATCCGTGCACAGGTGCCGGGCTGCAAGGGTGCGGGTGCGTGGCCTGCGAAAATGCGCTGGCTGACAGGCAAGGGCTCGCCCTGCCAGTCGGCAAGGCGCAGCGCATAGCCGTCCATGGCGCTGTTGGGCCATGGCGGCAGGTCCAGGCTGGCGACCAGCGCCGAGGCCAGCACACGGCCCTCGGCATCGGCCAGGGATACCTGCTCGACACCCTCGATCGGCGCGGCGTCGGCCAGCGCCAGCAAGCGCTCCAGCGCCTCCTCGACGGGCATCAGGGCCCGGCCCGCCGCTGGCTCAGCCACGGCTTTCACACGGCGCGGCCTGCTTCAGGTGGGCGACGAAGTTGCACGGCCGGTGACGGACATCGAGCTGTTCGGCCAGGATGCCGTCCCAGCCGGTGCGCACGGCGTTGGTCGAGCCCGGCAGGCAGCACACCAGGGTGCCGTTGGCCAGGCCGGCCAGGGCACGCGACTGCACCGTCGAGGTGCCGATGTCGGCCACTGAAATCTGCCTGAACAGCTCGCCGAAGCCATCGACCTGCTTGTCCAGCAGGCAGGCAACGGCCTCGGGCGTGCTGTCGCGGCCAGTGAAGCCCGTGCCACCGGTGATCAGCACCACCTGGACCTGTTCGTCGGCAATCCAGGTGGCGACCTGTGCGCGAATCCTGTAGAGGTCGTCCTTGAGCAGCACCCGCGCCGCCAGCGCGTGGCCGGCCGCGCTCAGGCGGTCGACGAACATCTGGCCCGACGTGTCGGTTTCCAGGGTACGGGTGTCGCTGACCGTGAGCACGGCGATGTTCAGCGGGACGAAAGGTACATCTGCCTTGGCTTTCATGGGAGGCCTTGGATCCGTTGCAGGGAATGAGTGCCCGCTTTTATATCACAGCGCCTGGCGACTGGCCCGGGCACGCGGAACTTGCGGCGGCACCCTGCGTCATAGAGTCAATTGGCACCCACGAACCGGAGAAACGATGATGAACCAACGGACCCTTCCTGCCTTCATGCTCGCCCTGGGCCTCGCCACGCTCGCTGGCTGCGCTTCGCCAACCGTTGTCACCCTCAACGACGGCCGCGAGATCCAGGCGGTGGACAAGCCTGATTTCGATGAAGACTCCGGTTTCTATGAAATCGAGCAACTCGACGGCAAGCGCACCCGTATCAACAAGGATCAGATCCGCACCGTCAAGGAGCTGTGATCTGGCGGCGCCCCTTTCGAGGGGCTTGCCGCTGCCGAACAGGATCGAGTAGGATTTTGGCTTCGGAGTGTAGCGCAGCCAGGTAGCGCGTCTCGTTCGGGACGAGAAGGCCGCAGGTTCGAATCCTGTCTCTCCGACCAGATCTTGATCCCGTCAGGAAGCCACTCACGCGCTCAACCGCGAGGTGACCTCTCCCAATTGCCCCGACAGCCCGTGCAAGCGCTGTCCGGCCTGCTCGGTATCCTGTACAGCCTGTTGATTGGACGTCGCTATGCGGGTGATTTCCACCAGATTGCGCGAGATATCCTCGGCCACGCTGGTCTGCTCCTCGGCTGCGGTCGCGATCTGGCGGTTCATGTCGCGGATCGCTTCCACCGCCGTGGTGATGCGCTGCAGCATCTGACCGGCATGCTGGACCTGCTCGGCACCTTCCTCGCTGCGCTGCTGCCCGCTTTCGATCGCCTTGACCGCGTCCAGCGCCCCTGACTGGACAGCCTCGATGATCTGGTTGATCTCGGCAATCGAGGCCGCGGTGCGCTGGGCCAGGCTGCGCACCTCATCGGCGACCACCGCGAAGCCTCGCCCTGCCTCCCCGGCACGGGCCGCCTCGATGGCCGCATTGAGCGCCAGCAGGTTGGTCTGCTCGGCGATCCCCCGAATGACTTCGAGCACCTTGCCGATCCGCGTGCTGTCGCTTTCCAGGTGACGGATCACCGCGGCCGTGCTGGCGATCTCGCGATTGACCTGGGCGATGGTTTCGATGGTGGCCTGCATCACCTGCCCGCCCGCCTGCGCGCTGTGGTCGGCATCGTCGGCTGCGCGCGCGGCCTGGGCGGCATGACGCGCGACTTCCTGGGCGGTGGCGGACATCTCGTGCATGGCAGTGGCCACCTGGTCGGTGCGCTGGAACTGGTCGTCCGTGCCCCGGGCCATGTCGCCGGCAATGCTGCGCAGCTGCCCACTGGCGGTTTCCAGCTCGACGGTGTTGTCCTTGAGGCGGCCGATGCTCTCGGCCAGAAAGTCGCGCAGGGTGTTGGCCGCCATGGCCAGCCGGCCCAGCTCGTCCTGGCGGCGACTTTCCACGCGCGCCACGAATCGCCCCTGGCTCAGCTGCGCGACATAGTCGATCAACTGGCGGATCGGCTCGATCAGGCTGCGGTTGACCAGCCACAGGCTGAGCAGGCCCACCAGCAACGCCGAGCCGAGCATCACCAGCAGCCCTAGCCATACGGTGCGCTCGGCGCTGGTACTGATGTGGCCGGCCTGCTCGCGGGCCTGTGCACGCAATTGCTCGACCAGGGCGCTCATCTGCTCGCTGGCGGCGCGGTCCACGCCCTTGACGGCCAGATCGCCCGCTGCCGGATCGGCGCCCGCGGCGACGAACGCCTGGCGGCCCGACTGGTACGCCTGCCCCAGTTGCCGGTGACTGTCACGCAGCTCGATGAGCCGGCCCTTGAGCGCGGGCTCGGCGTGGTCGATCAGTTGCCCCAGCAGCGCCTGCACCTGCTGCTCGCGCGCCTGGAACTGCTGCCAGTACTTGTCCAGCTCGGCCGGCTGACGGCCGCGCAGCAGCACGTTCTTCCACTCCTGGACCTGCACCTTGAACTGCAGGTTGGCCTCGTCGATCATTTGCGACGCCCGCAGCGGCCCGTCGACCAGGTCGGCGTAGCCGCGCACGCTCGAGGACAGGAACTGGAAGCACACCAGAGCGATCAGCACGATGGCGCTCAGGCTGCCCGCCAGAAGGGCAAGTATTTGGAGTCTCAGGGATCTACGCAGCATCACAGCTCTCGGAACACGGATAAGGGAACGGCGCCCGGGGCGCCGACCGGCAAGACGTCCTTGTCCTGGTTCGCTGGCGGTCAGGACAGGCCAAAAAAAAGCTGCCATCGCATGGGTGGCAGCCGAGTTTCAAGCGTCTCGCAACAGCTGGCGTAGATAGTCTCAGGGCATTGCTACAGAAATGTGACAGGGTGCCTCTGAACGGCGCTAGACGGTTGCGCCGAACTGCAGCGCGGCCAGGCGCGCATACAGCGGGCTTTGCTCGATCAACTGGCGGTGGTTGCCCACTGCCACCAGCCGGCCACGATCGATCACCGCGATGCGCTCGGCATGCTGCACCGTGGCCAGGCGGTGGGCGATCACCAGGGTGGTGCGCCCGGCCATGAGCTTGGGCAGGGCTTGCTGGATCAGGTGCTCGCTCTGGGCATCCAGGGCGCTGGTGGCCTCGTCGAGCAGCAGGATGGGCGCGTCGACCAGCAAGGCACGCGCGATGGCCAGCCGTTGGCGCTGGCCACCGGACAGGCCGATGCCGCCCTCCCCGAGCAACGTCTGGTAGCCCTGGGGCAGCTGCTCGATGAACTCATGGGCATGGGCCCCGCGTGCCGCTGCCTCGACGCTCGCCAGGCTTGCGTCGGGGCGCCCGTAGCGGATATTGGCGAGCACAGTGCCGCGAAACAGCGCCGGGTTCTGCGCCACCAGCGCATACTGGCGGCGTAGCGCGTCCGGCTGCAGGTCGGTCAGCGCCACGCCGTCGAGCAGGATGCGCCCTTGCTGTGGATCATGGAAACGCAGCAGCAGGTCGAACAAGGTCGACTTGCCCGCGCCGGACGGCCCGACCAACGCCAGCGTCTGCCCCGGCTCGATGCTCAGACTGAGCCCATCGATGGCGGCGACGGCCGGCCGCGACGGATAGGCGAACCGCACCTCCTGCAGTTCGATACGGCCACTGGTCGGTCCTGGTGACAAGGTGCCTGCCTGTGCTGGCGGGGCAATGATGTCGCTGCGCGCCGCCAACAGCTCGGCAATGCGCTCGGCGGCGCCCGCTGCCCGCTGCAGCTCGCCGACCACCTCGCTGAGGGTGCCGAACGCGCCGCCGACGATCAGGCTGTAGAACAGGAAAGCCGCCAGGTCGCCCGCGGAGATGCGCCCGGCTATCACGTCCATGCCGCCGACCCAGAGCATCACCCCCACGGCGCCGAGCACCAGCACGATCACCAGGGTGATCAGCCATGCCCGCTGGGCGATGCGCTGGCGTGCCACGCCGAAGGCAGCCTCCACGGTGTCGGCGAACAACCGCCGATCGTACGCCTGGTGGTTGTAGGCCTGCACGGTCTTGATCTGCCCCAGGGTCTCGGCCACGTAGCTGCCGACGTCGGCGATCCGGTCCTGGCTCTGGCGCGACAGGCTGCGCACCCGGCGCCCGAACAGCAGGATGGGCGCCAGCACCAGCGGCAAGGCCAGCACCACGATGCTGGTGAGCTTGGGGTTGGTGATGAACAGCAGGATGATCCCGCCGATCACCATCAGCGCGTTGCGCAGGAACATCGACAGGGAAGAGCCGATCACCGACTGCAGCAAGGTGGTGTCGGCGGTGAGCCGCGACTGGATCTCCGAGCCGCGGTTTTCCTCGAAGAAGCCAGGATGCAGGTCGATCAGGTGATCGAACACTTCACGCCGGATATCGGCCACGCAGCGCTCGCCTATCCAGCTCACCAGGTAGAAGCGGCTGAAGGTACCGACTGCCAGAGCAAGCACCAGCAGCATGAACAGGCCGATGGACTGGTTGAGCAGGTGAGGCGAACGCGTCATCAAGCCCTGGTCGACCAGCAGCCGGATCCCCTGCCCCATGGACAGCGTGATGGCGGCGGTCACGGTCAGCGCGAGCAATGCCAGCAGTGCCTGCTTGCGGTATGGCCGCAGAAAGCGCCATCCCAGTTGCAAAGCTAGCCGGGGACGCGATGGAGTAGGTTCTGGCATGAAATGGCCGTTCGTGCGCAGGTGGATGGCAGGATAGCATGACCGTTCGTCGCCACTTCAGGAACTCGTGGCACAGGGCCACGTCGGAACCCAGGCACATCATGACTGACAGCTTGGATCTGCAGCGCACTAGATCGTTTCGGTCTAAAGTGTCTCTGGAGCTTTGTCACACTTTCTGTTGGACTGTGCTCGCCCCACCGTGAGACCTCGAGTGCTGTCATGCGCCCGTCACGGCCTGGAGCTACCCTGAGTTTGCAACCTGATGAGGAGACAGGAAATGAGCTTGCAACATAGCAGCGAACCGCACAACACCGCGTCCCAGTCCCATGCCCAAGCCTGTGGCTCGTTCATCGATGCAAAGGGCCAGGAGGTTCCGATCACCGAGCAGATGATCCAGCGCGCCTGCAAGGACCTGGAGCAGAACCGGGTCGACCTTTCGAAAAAAGACTGAGCACCGAATCATTTCGACCCGGCGCATGCGCCGGGTTTTTATTGCTCGGGCAAACGCTTCAGACCAACGTCGCGCCCAGTGCAGCGATCATCTGTGCCAGCTGTGGCGCATCCCCCCGCACGCGTACCGCCAGCCCTTCGATTTCACGACGTTCCGGATAGTGCTTGCGCAGCAGGTCGAAGGCTGCCCGCTGCTGGGCCGGGTCTTCGCTCAGACTGCGGCGAAAATCGGCATCGTCGCGGCGTGGATCGTAGACCGCCCGGCACAGGGCAGCGAGCGCCCACCCCGGCGCGGCGCGCGCATCCAGGTCGATCTGCGCCAGACTGGGTGGTGGCAGCAACGCCGCCAGGCGAACCCGTTCGGGCTCGCCGCGCCAGCGGCAGAACGCCTGGTAGACCTGCGCCGTGCCGCGCTGGCGGCCATCGAGGCTGTAGCCGGCGATGTGCGGGGTGGCCAGGGTGCACAGGTCAGCCAGGGCAAGGTCGACTTGCGGCTCGCCTTCCCATACATCCAGTACCGCCTGCACGTCCTCGCGGGTCAGCAGCAGTTCACGCAGGGCCTGGTTGTCGACAACCGGCCCGCGGCTGGCATTGATCAACCAGGCGCCCGGGCGCAGGCGCGCCAGTTGCTCTGCTGCGAGCAGGTGCCAGGTGGGGTCGGGGCCGTCGCGCAGCAACGGGGTGTGCAGGCTGATCGCATCGCACTGCTCGAGGATGGCCTGGAGGCTGACGAACTCGCCCTCCTCGCGGCCCTGGCGGGGTGGATCGCAGACCAGCACCTTCCAGCCCAGGCCGCGCAGCACGCGTACCAGCCGCTCGCCGACCTGGCCTGCCCCGACCACGCCATAGACCCGGTCCTGCAGCGCCACGCCGTCCAGTTCCGCCAGGGTCAGCAGGCTGCCCAGCACATAGTCGACCACGCCCCGTGCATTGCAGCCAGGAGCGCTGCTCCAGTGGATGCCCGCCTGGGCAAGATAGTCGAGGTCCAGGTGATCGGTGCCGATGGTGCAGGTACCGACGAAGCGCACCTGGCTGCCTTCGAGCAGCTGCGCAGTGACCCGGGTGACCGAACGCACCAGCAGCACGTCGGCGTCCTTGACGCAGGCGGCGTCGATGGCCCGCCCCGGGTAGCGGCGGATTTCGCCGAAGCCGGCAAAGAAGGCATCGAGCAACGGGATGTTCTCGTCGGCAACAATCAGCATGGCGCTCTCCTGTAGGGGACCTGTCTGCAACGCAGCATTCTCGGGTGCGGTTGGTAGTGAGCCTAGTCGGCTTTCTTGCGGATCCAGTAGAGGTAGGTGCCGGCCTGCTCCTGTTGCTCCAGCAGCTCATGGCCAAGGAACACGCAGAACTTGGGAATATCGCGGCGAGTCGAAGGGTCGGTGGCGATGACCTTGAGCAGGCCGCCGGCGGCCAGGTCGCGCACACGCTGGTGCAGCATCATCACCGGCTCCGGGCAGTTCAGGCCGGTGGCGTCGAGAATGGCGTCAGGGGTGAAATCGGTCATGGGGTACTCCGTCCAAGGACAGCCATTGTCGCTCATGCCGTCAAGCGCCGCTATCCTCATTGGACGCAGGCCGCGCGGGCAAGCCGATGCTCGCTACGCCCTGGCAGGTACCTGCAACCACACCCGCAAGCCGTCGCTGCCGCTCTCGAAGCGCAGGTTGCCGGCGCAGCGCTGCACGATCGCCTGGACGATCGCCAGGCCCAGCCCGCAACCGCCGCTCTGGCTGGTGCGCCAGAATCGTTCGGTCAGGTGCGGCAGGTCATCGGCCGGGATCCCCGGCCCGTGGTCGCGCACCAGGAAGCCCACCTGCCCGTTGGCCACCTGCACATCGAGCTCCACCGGCTGGTCGCCGCAGGTGTGGCGCAGGGCATTGTCGAGCAGGTTGCGCAAGGCAGCCACTGCCAGGGGTGCCGGCATGCCAAGGTAGATCTTGGCCGCCTCCTGCGGCAGGCGCAGCGCGATGCGCCGGTTGTCGCCCCCGCCGGCGTCCTGCACCGCCTGCAAGGCCACCTGCTCGGCGCTGCACTGCACGCCATCGTCGAACGACAGGCTGCCCTCGACGCGCGCCAGCATCAGGAGCTGTTCCAGGGTCCGGTGCAGCCGATCGGCGCCTTGCTCGGCGTGCGCCAGGGCCTGCTCGCGCGGTTGGCCGTCGGTCATGCGGGCAACCTGCAGGTGGGTCTTGATGGCGGTCAGCGGGCTGCGCAGCTCATGGGCCGCGTCGTCGGTCAGGCGCCGCTCGCGCTCCAGGGCCTGGGCAATGCGCAGGAACAACTGGTTCTGGGTCTCGAGCAAGGGTTGCAGCTCACTCGGCATGCCGGCCACCTGCAGCGGCTCGACGCTGTCGGCGCGCCGCCTGCGCAGGGCATCGCGCATGCGGTTGAGCGGCTCCAGGCCCTTGCCCAGGCCCACCCACAGCAGGCTCAGACTGCCCAGCAGGGCCATCACCACCGGCGCCGAGGCCGCCAGCAGGATCGAGCGATTCAGGGCCTCGCGCTCCATATGGCGGTCGGCGGTGGTGATGCGCACGTCTCCACGGACATAGGTGAAGGTACGCCACGAGGCGCCGTCGATGGTCTGGTCGCGCAAGCCGGTGCGCTGGTCGTCCATCGAGCCGTCATGCATGTGATTGCTCGCCAGGATTTCCCCCCGCAGCGAGCTGACCTGGCAGGCCATGCCGTCCGGCACGCTGAGCTGGTCGGCGGCGAAGCGCGCTTCCTGCCCCTGGGCCGAGAGAGGCTGCGGCAGCTGCTCGATCAGCCCGGCGACCATTCGCGCCGAGGCCACCAGGCGCTGGTCGAGGGAGAACATCATCTGCTGGCGCAGGTCCTGCAGCATCCAGGCGGCGGCCAGCAGCCAGATGCAGACGAAGGCACTGCCCAGGATAAGGCTCAGGCGTACCCGCAGGCTCATGGCCCGACCTGCTGCGCGCCGCGCGCCGGGCCCAGGCGGTAGCCCAGGCCGCGCACCGTCTCGACGATGCCGCTGCCCAGCTTGCGACGCAGATGATGGATGTGCACGTTGAGGGCGTTGCTCTCGACCTCGTCATTGAAGCCGTACACGCAGTCCTTGAGCTGCTCGTTGCTGAGCACCCGCCCCGGATTGTTGAGCAGCGCCTGCAGCAGTGCCTGTTCGCGACGGGACAGGTCGACCGGCTCGCCGCCAAGGGTGGCCATGCAACTGCTGGGGTCGTAGCGCAGCGAGCCATGCTCGACGACGTTCACCGCCCGGCCCGCGGCGCGGCGCACCAGGGTGTGCAGGCGCGCCGCGAGCTCGCGCAGGTCGAAGGGCTTGAGCAGGTAGTCGTCACCACCGGCCTGCAGCCCTGCGACACGGTCGGTGACAGCATCGCGGGCGGTGAGGATCAGCACCGGCAGCGTCTCGCCCTGATGGCGCAAGCGCTGCAGCAACTTGAGACCGTCCTCGTCGGGCAGGCCCAGATCGAGCACCATCACGTCGAATCGTGCCGCCTGCAGCAGTGCCCGGGCTGCCGAGGCCGAGGCCACCCGGTCGACGTTCAGGCCCTGGGCGCCAAGGCCTGCGCCGATGCCACTGGCGATCAGGTCGTCATCCTCGCAGAGCAAGACGTGCATGAAGGTGTCTCCGAAGCAAATGTGCATTGCACAGGCCAGCGATTAAGACAGGATTATGCCCCGCCGCGCCCTTGCCGTCGCGCGTCGGGCGACCACTGCGCGGCGGCGGGTTAACCCTCGGTTAATCGACGCGCACCAGCATGGACGGCTCAACTGCACTGCCAAGGCGTCGACATGCGCGTTTTCCTGCTTTCCCTGGTGCTCCTGCTCGCGGGGCCTCTGCAAGCCAATCCTTTCTTCACCCAGCCCGACTTCCTGCCGGTAGAGCAGGCGTTCGCGCTGTCCCATGACCGCCTGCCCTCGGGCGAAACGCGCGTGCACTTCACCATCAAGGAAGGCTACTACCTCTACCAGAAGCGCCTGAAGTTCGACGGCCTGGTCGCCGCCCAGCAACCGGCCTTGCCCGAGGCGCTCACCCACCATGACGAGTTCTTCGGCGACAGCCTGGTGTATCGCGGCCAGCTCGAGCTCCGCATACCCGCCAGCGCCAGCGGCCAGCTGCGCCTCGGCTGGCAGGGCTGCGCCGATGCCGGCCTGTGCTATCCCCCGCAGACGACCCTGATCGCGCTGGGCGCGAGCTCGGCCGCAGGGTCCGCGGCCGAGCTCGCCAGCGACCAGCGCCTGGCAAGCGACCTGCGCGACACAGGCCTGGCCTGGAGCCTGCTGGCGTTCTTCGGCCTGGGCCTGCTGCTGGCGTTCACGCCATGCTCGTTGCCGATGCTGCCGATCCTCGCCGGTCTGGTGCTCGGCACGGGTGCCAGCGCTCGCCGCGGCTGGTTGCTGGCCGGGGTGTATGTACTGAGCATGGCGCTGGTGTATGCGGCCCTGGGCGTGGTCGCCGCGCTGCTGGGCGCAAGCCTGCAGGCCTGGCTGCAGCAACCCTGGCTGCTCGGCAGCCTGGCGGCGCTGTTCGTGCTGCTGGCCCTGCCGATGTTCGGCGCCTTCGAGCTGCAATTGCCCTTGGCCCTGCGAGACCGCCTGAACCGCGCGGGCGAAGGGACCCAGGGTGGCAGCCTGTACGGCGCAGCGCTGCTTGGCGCGTTGTCCGGGCTGCTGATGGGCCCCTGCATGACTGCACCCCTGGCCGGCGCGCTGCTGTACATCGCGCAGAGCGGTGATGTGTCGCAGGGTGGGCTGGTGCTGTTCAGCCTTGGCCTGGGAATGGGCGTCCCGCTGCTGTTGCTGGTCACCCTGGGCAATCGCTACCTGCCGCGCCCAGGCGCCTGGATGGACCGGGTCAAGGGCCTGTTCGGCTTCGTCTTCCTCGGCATGGCGCTCTACACCCTGCGCAGCCTGCTGGCGCCTCCCCTGGTGCTGGGCCTGGCGGGCGCCTTGCTGGTGGCCTTGGCATGGGCTTCGTGGCCCGCCCTGCAGCGCCTGCCCGCCTTGCGCGTGGTCCCGCTGCTGAGCGCGCTGTGGGGTGGCCTGCTGCTGCTGGGCGCCGCCGCCGGCGGCAGCGATCCGTGGCAGCCCTTGCAGCCCTTTGCCGCAGGTTCGGCCCCGGCGCGACCGGCCCTGGCGCACGACACCTTCACCACGGTCCGCGAACCGCAAGCCCTGCAGCGTGAACTGGACAGCGCCAAGGCTCGCGGCCAATGGGTCATGCTGGACTATTCCGCCGACTGGTGTGTCGCGTGCAAGGTGATGGAGCAGCAGGTATTCGCCCGCGACGACGTGCAGGCAGGGCTGGCCGGGGTGCACCTGCTGCGCCTGGATGTCACCCGCGACTCTCCTGCCAGCCGCGCCTTGCTGCAACGCTACCAGGTGCCTGGCCCGCCGACCCTGATCTGGATCGGCCCCGAGGGCGATGAACGCCGGCCCCGTCGCATCACTGGCGAGATCGACGCCACGAACTTCATGAAGCATTGGGCACAGACGCGGAGCCAAGGCTGATGCTGACCCTGACGCTCGGCCCATTGACCTTGGCCCTCAACCATCTGCTGTTGCTCGGCGCCCTGCTGGTCGCCAGCCTGGTCGGCTGGTGGGCCGGTCGGCGCGGCGGGCACAATCCCGAGTCGGTATTGTTCAACCTGTTCGTCCTGGGCCTGTTCTGCGCGCGTACGGGGTTCGTGCTGGCGTACTGGCCGATGTACCGCGACGACCCGCTGCAGGTGATCGACCTGCGCGACGGCGGTTTTCTGCTTTGGCCCGGCGTCCTGGCAGTGGCAGCAGGCGCGCTTTGGCACGGATGGCGACACGCCGGCTTGCGTCGGCCGCTGGCCTTGGGGCTGTCCAGTGGCGCGCTGTTCTGGCTGCTCGGCGGCCTGGCCAGCCCTCTCTACAGTCAGGGCACGCAGTTGCCGGAGCTCACCCTGCGCGATGCCGACGATCGACCGGTCGCCCTGGCCGAGTACCAGGGGCGGCCGCTGGTGGTGAACATCTGGGCCACCTGGTGCCCGCCCTGCCGACGCGAGATGCCGGTGCTGCAACAGGCCCAGCACGAGCATCCGGGCGTGACCTTCCTGTTCGTCAACCAGGGCGAGACGCCGCAGACGGTCGCCACCTTCCTGGCCACCACCGGCCTGAACCTGGCCCACGTGCTGTTCGACGGCAGCGGCCAGCTGGCCCGGCGCGTCGGCTCCATGGCTCTGCCCACCACCCTGTTCTACAACGCCGAAGGCCGCCTGGTCGGCAGTCACCTGGGCGAGCTGTCCCGCGCGAGCCTGCAGCATGCGCTGGCGCCCCTGGAGCCGCCGCCCACAACGCCGGCCCCCATGTCGCGGCTACTTGAGGTCCAGCCGCCGTAGATGGCACGTCACCTCTTCGCGATCGTGATACAGCTGCTTGCAAGCGATCGACACCTTCACCTTGCGCGCCTTGAAGCCTTCCTCGATACGATCGAGCAAGCGCCGAACCTCCGCGTAGCGCTGTTTCATCGGCAACTTGAGGTTGACCACCGCTTCCCGGCACAGCCCCTCGCCCAGCCAGGTTTCCAGCAATGCCGCGCTGCGCGCCGGCTTCTCGACGATATCGCAGACCATCCAGTCGACTGTCTGGCGTGGCCGCCAGGTGAACCCGTCCGCCATCAGGTGCTGGACCAGGCCGGTGTCCATCAGGCTCTCGGCCATCGGCCCGTTATCGATCGCGGTCACCAGCATGCCGCGGCGCACCAGCTGGTAGGTCCAGCCACCTGGCGCGGCGCCGAGGTCGACGCCGGTCATGTCGCCGGACAGGCGTTGCTCCCACTGATCGCGCGGGATGAACTGGTGCCAGGCTTCCTCGAGCTTGAGCGTCGAGCGACTGGGCGCTTCGCGGGGAAACTTGAGCCGCGGGATGCCCATGGGCCAGAGAGCGCAATTGTCCGCCTCGGCAAGGCCAGCGAATACACGGCGACCACT
>JAQZAY010000353.1 GCA_029239415.1 Pseudomonas sp.
TGGATGCCGGGTTAGCCGCGCTGGGCCAGGGACGGCCCTTCGCGGCGGGCCCACGGAGCAATGCCGGAGTGAGGGCACACCGAGCCCAGGCGAGGTGCCAAGTGGTGGGGCAAAAGCGCTTTGGTTACTTTCGCGCTTTTCGAAAGTGACCCGCCGTAAGGGCGGAACCCTAAGCAGCCGTTACCAAAAAAAACGATATACACCCAAAAACGCACAAACCCCAGGCCCGTCTCAATGGGACGAGAGGTCTTGAAACCTCAACAACGTCTCAATCCGCGCCGGACTGAAAGGCGGGCGCGGGACGGGTGGTGTCCAGCCAAGCAAGTGCTCCAGCGCCGCACCGCAGACCCGACCCTGACACGCGCCCATGCCGCAACGACTCGCCAGTTTCGCCTCACGCCAGTTTCCCAAACCACTCAGCTCACCATAAGCCACGTCTTCACAACGGCACACCAACGTGTCGCCCTGGGGCAGATTTTTCAGACGGGCATCAAGGGCAAACGCAGTGCTCAAGGCCCGGGCAAAACCTTGCCAGCGGGCACGACGAGGCCACAGGCGCTCGGCTGCCAGGGTATCGCCGACAGCGACGTGGCCGGCGATGGCGCCTTCTACCAGGGCCAGTTCGCTGCCGCCAAAACCAGTGCACTCACCCGCCGCATAATGATCAACGCGAGTGGTGGCTTGCCAGGCATCGACCGCCAGCGCTTGTCCATCAAGGCCGCAGTTCAAAGCCTGGCCCAGCTGGGTATTGGGGATAAGGCCGAAGCCACAGGCCAACCGGTCGCAGGCCAGTTCAACGATTTTGCCGTGTTGCAGCAGGCGCACACCTTCGAGCTTGTCCGATCCCAAGGCCTCCAACACATAGGTGCCGGTGCGGTAGTGCGAATCGAACAGGCTGAACGACTGCAACAACTTGCCCGGCCAGCGCGGCAAATTCAAGGCGAAACCCGCCACGGCGGCGCGGCTGGCTTGCTCGGCGATTCGCAGCACTTGCGCCCCGTGATGTTTCGCCGTGGCCGCGCTGGCAAGCAACAGCGGCCCGCTGCCGGCAATCACCAAACGTTCGCCAAGCACCGGCAGGCCGCCCTTGATCAAAGCCTGCAAGCCGCCAGCGCCGGTGACACCGGGCAGCGTCCAACCTGGGAAGGGCAGCAGCAGTTCCCGGGCGCCGGTGCACAGGATCAAGCGGTCATAAGCGATCAGCCAACCCCGCTCGGAATCTTCTATCAGCAGGGTTTTATCGGCGGCGCTGGCGATGACTCGGCAGCCCATGCGCCAGGACACGTTGGCGCAGGCGCGCAAGCGTTCCCGCAGGCCCCGTGCCTCGGTGGGCAGGTTGGCCTGGGGCCCGTCGCGCCAGATCTGTCCGCCCGGGACCGGGTTGTCGTCGAGCAGCACGATGCGCGCGCCGCTGCCGGACGCCGCCAGAGCGGCCGCCATCCCGGCAGGGCCGGCACCGATGATCAGAATGTCGGTGGACTCATTCATGCTCGGGTTTCCACTTGCATGCCATCACGGCACAGCGTCTGGCAGGCCAGGCGCCGGCGGCCGTCGATCATCACCCGGCACTCCTGGCAGATGCCCATGCCGCATAAAGGCGCGCGACGCTGGCCGGTCACCGAGGTTCGGCTGCAGCCGTCCGAGCCCAGGGCCAAAGCCGCGGCGACGGTGGTGCCCTCGGTGACCGAAAATCTACGGCCGTCCAGGATGAGTTCAGGCATGGTCTCTTACCCTTCAGCCAGATAGAGCCAGGAGCACCCCGTGGCGAGGGAGCTTGCTCCCGCTCGGTGGCGCAGCCGCCGCAAAACCAGTCCACGCGGTGTGCCTGGGTAATCTGCAGGCAACGTATTGGGACTGCTGCGCAGTCCAGCGGGAGCAAGCTCCCTCGCCACGGGAGAGAGGTTGAGGACTTCAGGCATGGGCAGGTTCTCCCAGGAAGCGTTGCGGCAGATAAGGATGCGCGGCCAGCGGCGCGGTTTCGTTGAACAGCTGCGCCACCAGCAGGTCGGCTGTCGCCGGCGCGGTCGTCACGCCGAGTCCCTCGTGACCCACCGCCAGCCAAAGACCCTTGCGCTGCGGATGCTCGCCCACCAGCGGCAGGCCGTCGGGGCTCGCCGCGCGAAAACCGGTCCAGGCGCGGATGCCGTTGAGGTGTGCCAGGCCCGGCAAGTAATCGACGGCGCGCTTGAGCATCCTGGCGAGCATCCAGCCTTCGACCTGCGGATCAAGGTTGCCGAATTGCCGAGAGGCGCCGATGAACAATTGTCCGGTCGGGCGCGGCTGGATATTGCAGGCGACCGACGGCCCGCTGGCATTGTGGGCGCTGGTGACATAACCCAGTTCGACCAGGGTGTGGGTGACAGTGGCGGGGTAGCGATCGGTAATCAACAGGTGGCCTTTCTTGGGTTCGATCGGCAGCTCCGGGCACAACTCGGTGGCCTGGATGCCGTTGGCGAGCACCACCGCTTCGGCGTTGAGCCAATGCCCCTCGGCGAGACGCACGCGGTTGCCGTCCACTTCGCTGACCTCGGCACGCTGCTGGCGAATGTTCTCGTGATCGAGCATCCAGCGGGCGGCGGCGGGCGCATAGAGAATGCCGTCGCCCTTGATCAGCAGCCCGCCTTCCAGTCCCGCCCGCAGTTCCGGTTCGCGTTGCTGCAAAGCGTCCCGGCCAAGCAGTTCGCAGGCTTCGCCGTGGGCTACAAGGTTCAGGTACTTGTTGTGGGCCACGGCCATTTCCTCGGCGTTGGCGGCCAGCCACAGCGTGCCGTTATTGCGCCAGGCGCAGCCCTCAGGCAAGGCGGGGGCCAACTCGCGCCATCGCTGCAGGGAATATTGGCTCAGGGCCAGCTCCGCCGGGTTGTCGTCGAGCACCAGCAGATGCCCCATGCCGGCCGCCGTGGCGCCGTGCCAGCCGGCGTCCAGCACCAACACCCGCAAGCCACGCAGGGCCAAGGTCCGTGCGCAGGCCGCACCGATGATGCCGGCGCCAATGACAATCACATCGGCGACAGGGCCCTCGCTCACGGGCGAATGCCCCAGGCGAACGGGTCGTCCGGCTCGATGATCAGCGTGGTTTCGGCGCTGATGTAGGCGCGGCCGCGAATGGTCGGCACGATGCGCTCGCCCGAACGCTCGTACGAGCCTTCGAATTCGCTGCCGATGACACTGGCCTGGCGCCAGATCTGACCGGGCTGCAGCTTGCCGTCGGCGGCCAGGCACGCCAGTTTGGCGCTGGTGCCAGTGCCACACGGGGAGCGGTCATAGGCCTTGCCGGGGCAAAGTACGAAGTTGCGGCTGTCGGCATTGGGGTCATCGGCGAACAGCTCGATATGATCGATCAGCCCGCCGTCCTCGCCCCTAAATCCCTGCTGTTCAAGCGCCTGCTGGACCGCGAACGTGTAGGCGGTGAGCGCATCGAGATTGTCGCCGGCCACCCGCTGGCCGTGATCGGCGATCAGGAAAAACCAGTTGCCGCCCCAGGCCACATCGCCCACCACCGGACCGACGCCGGGCACCTCCAGGCGCAACGCCTGGCGATACCGGTAGGCTGGCACGTTGCGCACGCTGACCGAACGATCCTCATGCAGAGTGGCCTGCACCGTGCCCACCGGCGTCTCGATGCTGTGCACGCCGGGGCCGATCCGGCCCAGGTGGGCCAATGACGCCACCAGGCCGATGGTGCCGTGGCCGCACATGCCCAGGTAGCCGCTGTTGTTGAAAAAGATCACTCCGGCACAGGCCGCCGGGTCCACCGGCTCACAGAGCAAGGCGCCCACCAGCACATCGCTGCCCCTGGGTTCCAGCACACACGCGGTGCGCCAGGCATCGTGCTGTTCGGCCAAGCGTTGCCTGCGCTCGGCCATGCTGCCCTGGCCCAGGTCGGGAAAACCGGCGGTGACCAATCGGGTCGGTTCGCCGCCGGTGTGGGAGTCGATCACAGTGATGCGTT
>JAQZAY010000354.1 GCA_029239415.1 Pseudomonas sp.
CCTGCCTGCGGTCTGTTGCACCAGAGCAGCGCCGCAGGGCAGGGCGCCGGGGGAATTGCGCAGGATCATGACGGGTGTCCATCGATGAAGCAGCTTGATCTGCAAGTCATACAACAGGCCCAGGCCTGGCTTGGCCAGGGCCGGGGCGTATGGCTGTGCACGGTATTGTCGACCTTCGGTTCGGCGCCACGCGGGCCGGGGGCGATGCTGGTCGCTCTGGATAACGGCGAACATTGCGGCTCGTTGTCGGGTGGCTGTGTGGAGGACGATTTTCTCGAGCGCGTCGCCGCCGGATTTTTCACGCCGGTCAATCAGGTGGTGCGCTACGGCGACGGCGGCCTGGTGCCGACCATGGCGCTGCCCTGCGGCGGCGTTCTGGATGTGCTGGTGGAATACCTCTCGCCCGGTGACGCGACGCGGGAGCACCTGCAACAGGTGGAACACGCCTTCGCCGGCGGCCAACTGGTGGCTCGCCAGGTCGTACCCGGAAGCGATCAGCGCAGCATTCGCCCCGGGAGCATGGGCGATGCGCGCGTGCTGGTGAGCGATGAAGAAATCCGCATCCGCATCGGCGCCGTACAGCGCCTGATCCTGGCCGGCCTGTCGCCGGTAGCAGAGTTCTGTGCCGGGTTCGCCTTGAGCCTGGGCTACGAAGTGATCCTCTGCGAGCCACGTCCCGAAGTCCTGGCCCGTCTCGACCTGCCAGGCGTGCAGGTCCATGAAGTCTTGCCCGCGGTGTTCATCGCCGAAGGCGGCTGCCATTCGGCGACAGCCGTGGTGGCGTTGACCCACGACCCTCGACTCGACGACCTGACCCTGCTCGAAGCGGTGCGCACGCCAGCCTTCTACATCGGTGCCATGGGCTCGATGCGCACCAGTGAAAAGCGTTTCGAGCGGCTTCAGCGCATCGGCGGTCTGGACGCCGATGCACAGCAGCGTATCCATGCACCCATCGGTCTGAACCTGGGCAGCAAGACACCCGCCGAGATCGCCCTTGCGGTCATGGCGGATATCCTGCGTGCCGCCAACGGCATCGACCGGCAGCGCCTATGAGCGTGCGGCGGGCGGCTGAAAGCCTTTGAGCCGCAGCGCATTGACCAGCACGAAAACCGACGACAAGGCCATGGCCCCCGCCGCGAATTGCGGCGACAGGGTCAGCCCGTTGATCGGGTAGAGCAGCCCCGCAGCCACGGGGATCAGGGCAGCGTTGTAGACGAAGGCCCAGAACAGGTTCTGACGAATGTTGTTCAGAGTCGCCGTCGACAGCGCGATGGCGCTGGCCACCGAGCCCAGATTATCCGACATCAGCACCACATCCGCCGCCTCGATGGCGATGTCCGTGCCACTGCCCACGGCAATGCCTACGTCGGCCTGGGCCAGCGCCGGCGCATCGTTGATGCCATCGCCTACGTAGACCGTCAGGCCATACTCGCGCTGCAAGGCCTGAACGGCATCGACCTTGCCCTCGGGCAGCACCTCGGCCACCACCTGATCGATGCCCAACTGGGCGGCGATGGCCTGGGCGGTGCGGCGGTCATCCCCTGAGATCATCGCCACTTTCAGGCCCAGTGCGTGCAGCGTCTGAATCGCAGCCTGGGTGGAGGGCTTGAGGGTGTCTGCCACGGCGATGACTGCAGCCAGCTGGCCATCCACTGCGGCATACAGTGGGGTCTTGCCGTGTTCGGCCAGCGCGTGCGCGGCGCTGGCGAACGCCGCAGTATCCACACCCAGTTGCGCCATGTAGCGCTCGGCACCGATTGCAACGTTTTGCTCATCCACCGTGGCGCTTACGCCGTGGCCGGTATGCGCCTGGAAGTCCTGCGCTTGAGACCAGGTCAGCTGTTCCTCCTGTGCCGCCGCCACGATGGCCAGGGCCAGCGGATGCTCGGAAAGTGCCTCGACCGCTGCCAGCAGGGGCAGCAGCCGTTCGCGGCTGAAGCCAGGTGCAAGCTGCAGGTCGGTCAGGCGCGGCTGGCCTTCGGTGAGCGTACCGGTCTTGTCCAGTGCGACCACGCGGGCCTCCTTGAGCCGCTGCAGCGCCTCGCCCTTGCGAAACAGAATGCCCAGCTCGGCGCCACGACCGGTGCCGACCATGATCGAGGTGGGCGTCGCCAGGCCCATCGCACAGGGGCAGGCGATGATCAGCACTGCCACGGCGTGCACCAGCGCCATGCCCAGCGCCGGCTGAGGACCCAGCCAGTACCAACCGACGAACGTGGCCAGCGCCAGAGCCATGACCACGGGTACGAACCACAGCGTCACCCGGTCAACCAGCGCCTGGATCGGCAACTTGCTGCCCTGAGCCCGTTCGACCATGGCGACGATACGGGCGAGCAGGCTGGCGCTGCCCAGCGCGGTTGCCTGTATCTGCAGCGTGCCGTTCTGGTTCAGCGTGCCACCGACGACGTTGTCGTTGCGCAGCTTGCGGACCGGCATGGGTTCGCCCGTGAGCATCGATTCGTCGACGAAGCTGTCGCCTGTCACTACGGTGCCGTCCACCGCGATCCGCTCGCCGGGGCGCACCTGCACCACGTCGCCCTGCACCAATTGCGCCAGCGGGACTTCCATCAGCCCGGTTTGGCGTTGCACCCAGGCGGTCTGTGGCTGGAGGTTCAACAGGCGCTTGATCGCCTGGGAAGTACGGCCACGGGCGCGGGCTTCCAAGGTGCGACCCAGCAGGATCAGGCAGATGATCACGCACACCGCTTCGTAGTAGACCGTCGCCGTGCCAGGGGGTAGCACGTGGGCCGCGAACGTCGATACCAGGGAAAAGCCGTAGGCGGCGAGGGTGCCCACCGCGACCAGCGAGTTCATGTCCGGCGCACCGCGCAGCAACCCTTGGACGCCTTTGACGTAGAAGCGTTTGGCACAGATGAGCAGCACCAAGGTGGTCAGGGCGAACTGCAGCAGCCAGTTACTCTGCTGAGCGAGGTGCTGGTCGAGCCAGGCGTGAAAACCGGGTATCAGGTGCGTGCCCATTTCCAGGATCACCACGGGCAGCGACAGCGTCACCGACCCGCGCAGGTCGCGCCGCAGGCGGGTGGCGTCTTCCAGGTGTTCCTGGCTGGCTCGATCAAGCTCATCACGGGTGTGTTCGATCAGTCTGGCGCTGTAGCCAGCCTTGTCGATGGCAGCGATGAGTGCCTGCACGTCCAGCGCGCCATCGCCTTCCACCCGGCCGCGTTCGGTGGCCAGGTTGACCGCCACCGCCGTCACCCCGGGCACCTTGCTCAGTGTCCGCTCGACACGACCCACGCAGGACGCACAGGTCATCCCCTGAATGCCCAGCTCGATCGCACCCTCATTCGCCGCCATGCCCACATCCTCCTTCCATTCCAAGCCTCGACTTTGACCCTTCCCATCATGGGAAGGTCAAGCCCGGCACCACTCTGCGTAGGAGCGGTACGTGGCCGCGAAAAGAGCGCTGCGGTGTACCAGCCAGACCGCATCGCGCCTTTCGCGGCCGATGACCGCTCCTGCGGGAGTCGCGCCGGCGCGGTGAAACTGGCAGCATGGACGTACAAGAACTGGAGAACGGCCATGAAGATCGTTATCGCACCTGACTCATTCAAGGACAGCCTCAGCGCCGCCGATGTGGCTTCGGCCATTGCCCGCGGACTGCGCCAGGCGCTCCCCGATGCGCAACTCGTCGAACGGCCCATGGCCGATGGCGGCGAAGGCACCATGCAGGCCATCATGGCCGCCTGTCAGGGCGAGCTGCGCAGCCTCCCCGTGGAAGGCCCTCTGGGCCAGCCCACCGAAGCGCATTGGGGCTGGCTGGCGAGCGAACGTACCGCAATCATCGAGATGGCCGAAGCCAGCGGATTGCAGCTGCTCGAACGGCAGCAGCGCGATGCCTGCGCCAGCAGCACCTACGGCACCGGGCAGCTGATTGCTGCCGCGCTGGAAGCCGGCGCGCAGCGTGTCATTCTCG
>JAQZAY010000032.1 GCA_029239415.1 Pseudomonas sp.
GAGCGTTTCATCGATACCTACCAGCGTATCGGCATCGACCCCTTCAAGGAGCGCGTCTATGCAGCGAATCATTAAGCACCAGCAGATCGTCGACGAAACCTGGCACCTGCTGCCCAAGGAGGCCTCGTTCGACGAGCTGACCAATTGCGACGACTACATCGTGCCGTTGCAGCTGTGGCGCGACCACGGCCACGCCCTGAAAGCCCGTGACGGCGGCCTCGGCATCTGGCTGGACAGCGACGAACAGGCCGAGGAGATCGGCGATGACGTGCACCACTTCCAGGTCATCGCCCTGAACTTCCCGGCCTTCACGGACGGACGCAGCTACTCCAACGCCCGCCTATTGCGCGACCGTTATCAGTACAAGGGCGAGTTGCGCGCCATCGGCGACGTGTTGCGCGACCAGTTGTTCTACATGGCGCGCTGCGGGTTCGATGCGTTCGCGATACGCGCCGACAAGGATCCGGAGGCCGCGCTCGAAGGGTTGAAGGATTTCTCGGTGACCTACCAGGCCGCGACCGACGAGCCTTTGCCTCTGTTCCGTCGTCGCTGACATGACCCTGGGGCCGCCACCGTGGCCCCAGGGCTGCCGCCTCGAGCGCCCGCTGACGGCAGAGGCCACGCCTATCCAGACACGCCTCCAACGGCTTCAGCGTTTCGCGCCAGCGCAGCACGCACGACGCTGCGCCGAAGCAGCGACGGGGCTCAGCGTGGGGCCTGCTCTAGTTCCTCCAGCGTCAGTGTCAGCAACAGCCTGTGCTCGGCCTGCTGGCGCTCGCCAGCCAGCTGCTCGGCCTTGTCCAGATAGGCCTGCTCGCCGAACAGCGTGCTCCAGCCCTCGAGCCCTTCGAGCCGCAGGTGAAACGGCCTGTTCATCTCTTCGATCAGATGCCCGAAACGCTGGCGCAGATGGTCTACCCAGAAATCGCGTTGCACCAGGGATTCTGCGACCGCACGGTGGGTCTCGGTGGCCAGGATGGTCGTACGTGCCAGATTGATATCGGACGCAGTGACTCGGCTGTGCGAGCCGAAATACATGTAGTCTGGCTGCTCGGGCAATCCGAGCGGTCCGGCCAGGTAGACCCGGTAAGCCATGATGACTTCGGTGTCGTCCACGGGCCGTGGCGAGGGCTCGCTTCGCAGCCTTTGGATATGAGCGGCCGCCATGCGGTCCACTTCGTCGAGTCGATACAGCGAGCGCCCCAGCCTCAGCAGCGCTCGCGTGGCCAGCGCCCCGGTCTGACCCTGCGTACACTCGGCCACGAGGGTATGCACCTCCAGCTGACTGAGAATGAGCAGTGCGCGGTCAGCGCATGTGCGAGGGCCGGCGGCCTGTTGGAACAGCGCTTCCCTGACCTGGCTGTCACGTTCGCAGGCACGCAGGATACGCCACACGCGCGCGCAACCGCTTCGGTTGTCGCTTGAACTCATTGGACTGGCCCAGATCGGCGAAAAAGCGCAGCAGGTCTTCGCTGCCTGGCTCAGCCTCCAGCCTGTCCCAGATGCCCTGGTGCTCGGCACGCTCCCTGCCTGACCAGTCGCCCAGCCAGTGATCGCGCGCGGTTGCATTGACAGGCACATGGGCCTGGACACTATCCGGAGCCTCGGACGTGGCCTGTCCCTCCTGGCTGGCTCGATTGATCTCGACCATGCTGGCGCTGTCGAGCGGGTTGTCGTGCATGAACAGACGCCGCAGGGAAAATTGCGACCATGACGTGCGCAACTGCTGAATGGCGTTGTCACGCAGGTCGACCTGCTCGACGAAGGGCCGCTGTCGTGGCCAGGTGGGCATCTGTGCGGTCAAGGTATCGCGCAACGACACATCGCGCAGGTTGCGCAGGGCAGCAAGGCTGGGCATGACCCCCAGCGGATTGCCGCTCAGCTCAAGGCGATGGAGCTGGGCCAGCAGGGCGATCCGCCGGTCGCTTTCGGCGTCCCAGACGATCCGGTTGTTCCCCAGCCTCAGCTCCCTCAGGTGCACCAGCGTGTCGAGCCCCTCGGGCAAACGCGTCAACCGGTTATGGCGTACATCCAGTATTCGCAGGTTCGTGAAGCGACTCAGGAACGAGGGAGGGAGCTGGGTCAGGCCCATGTCACGCAGTACCAGCTCGTGCACATGCCCGAAGTCGACGCTCTCTGGCAACGCCGGCAGACCACCGACGCGTTCGCCTTCGATGACCAGCCGTGCCCCATCGTAACCGCCACGCTTGCGTCGCCAGCAGCGACGAATGCGCGCGGCCACCTCATGCCGCCGAAGGGCTTGAAGCGAGGTGCCAGGCTCGGCCTGCCAGGCCTCGAGGGCCGCACGCAGGGTGGCCAGTTGCTGGTGCAGTTCATGCAGGTAGTTCCAGGGGTCGATGCCCCGCCCGCGCAGTTCGTGCAGAAACGCGTCGACGTCCGCCGTGGAAAACGTAGGGTAAAGCTGGCGCAAGCCGCGGCCGAACGCTTGCTGACTGCTTTCACCCCGTCCACTCAACGGATACCCGACGCGTCCGTCGCCGAGCCGCGACGGCGGCCTGAGCCTCTGGCGCTCGGTCACCAGGCCAAGCGCTCGTGCCGCGTCGAGACGTGACCGGCTGGCCTGCTCGGCCAGACGCTCACCCAGCTCTGGCGCCGTCAGATCGGCCTTGCCGAGCAACAGCTTCTGCAAGGGGTCGAGCCTCAGCAAGAGCGCCTCGTTCAACGTGCCATCCTGGCGACTGCCCGGCACGAGGCCGCCCAGGGCATCCACACACGCGTACCGGCCCTGCTTGCTGACGATCACCTTCGCCTCGGCGTCGACCGTCGCGGTCGACTGGGCAATCACGGCGCCATGCGGCGCGTCCTGACGAATCTCTATCCGTATGCCTTCCGGCCACGGCGCCACCGCCTCGATGAGGCCCAATGCCAACCTTTCCGTGTCCTGCCCCGCCATCTGGAGGATCAGCAGCCCTGCGCACGCACGGTCCAGACGCGCATCGTGCAGCGCCCAACGCGCTTGCTGGGCCAGCGCCAACGGCACACGTCGCTCGTCCATCAGGCGCTGCACCTGTGCCTGGGTCGCATGTTCGACCCGTTCATTGGCGCATCGCGGCGTCAGCCCTGGGAAGTCACGCCGGAGCACCTGTGCGGCAGCCTGCACCACCGGTTGGCTCGCGGCTATCTGCGCTTCGAGCGCAGCACCTCGCTCGTCGGGGAATCGAAGGTGCACGTCATACCGGTGCAACGCGTCACGCAGCCGCGCAGGTGCCGGTGCATTTTCCAGGTGCAGGCCGCGAAGCTGATCCTCGGTCATGCCGGTGACACGCACTGCGAAGCGCACCGCCTCGTCGCTGGCCCGGGCCGCCTCGCTGTCGAGGCGGCGCACCAGTTCACCGACATCGCTCCACGCCTGGGGCTGCTCCAGCGCATGCCGCCAGCCACCCGCCACATTGCCCTCCACCGGTGGCGAATAGGCACCCTTGCGCCGGGGGTGGACGACTCGCCAGTGCGCCTGCTCGTGCGAACGCTCGAGCCTTAGCAGGCCCGCCTGCGTGCTCACATGACGCACATGCAAGTGGTGTGGCGCCGCTTCGGCCCCCTGAATGGCATAGCCGGGAAGGCTCGGATCAAGCAGGCGCAGCGCGCCAGAGTCGCCAACGACAGGAGCGAGGTCATCCACGAAACGCACGCGCTGGGCCACTCGCGCCACGGCGACAGAGGCACCTGCGATCAGCGCATTGCTCACGAGGCTCTCGGCGACGTTGAACAGGTGCGACATGGCCGCCTCACGATCACCCAGCGCCCAGTCCTCGTAGCCTTCGTACACGTCCCTGGCCAACTGGACGGCCGCGACGCCCAGCATCACCACGCCCATCCCTGGCACGAACAGGCTGGCCAGCCCCAGCAGATCGAGCCCGGCGTCGACATAGCTCTCCAGTCGAGCGGCGCGGGCCTTGCGGTCTTCTTCACCGGTCGGCACGGCCAGCACCTTGGCGTCGGCCAGGATTGCAGCGACCTGCCGCTGGCGCAAGTGAACGAACGCATTGCCGGCGATCGCTTCATGCCTGCCATCGATCTCGGCAGGCGTACTGGACGTCTCCTCGCGCAACAGGCGCGCCAGCGTACGGCCGAATGCCAGTTGATCCTCCTTGCCCAGCAACTGCTCGAAGAACGCCGAATAGCCTGGTACCGCAAGGCGTCCGGCCAGGGCGATCGACAGTGCACGCCAGGAGGCATGCATGGACACGGTAGCGATGGGATCGCCTGGTATCCAGGCGATGATGGCCTCCAGGCGGGCGTCTGGCGAGGCATCCGATCGAACCTCGATGGCCAGCACACCGTTGATCCGCTTACCCAGTACCCGTATCTCGTGTGCCTTCAGTACGCAGGCGTCAGGCGGCACCACGGGCGTGGATGCCGCCCACGCCAACAAGCGTCGGTAGTTGTCCTGATCGAGGCCACCGCGTAGCCGGGCCAGGCAGGCATCCGCGACGAGGGCTGTTCGGAAAGCCTCCTCCAGCACTTGCTCGACGCCCTCTCGCGCGGCGCCCTGGGGCGTCAACACCGCCTTGATCTGACGCTGGTACTGACCACCGATGTCCAGCGTTCGACACAAGTGCGCGAAGCGCTCAGGCTTCAAGGCAACAGGCTGGCGGGCCGCATCGACGATCTGGGTCTCGGACGAGAAGGCAGCCGAGGCCGTTTCGCTGGCCTCGAAGTTGTGCAAGGCCGCCGCCAGCAGGCTCTGCTGGCTGACATGACGTTTGTAGGTCTGCGCCAGACCGAGGCTGGCACTGGCCTCGGGCAGGTAAGCCACCACGTTGATCTGGCTGGTACGCACGTCCAGCTGGCATTCGAGCTCACGCTTGAGCACCGGCGCCAGCAAGGCCTCGGCGAACACCGGCAAGGCGGGAATGGCCGCGAGTACCTGCCGTGCCCGAGTATGGGCCCGCTGCTGCGCAAGCAGGTGCGTGCGCAGGGCGGCGCGCTGCTCGGCCGAGGCCGACCGAAACCAGGCGGGCAATTGACGGGCGATCAGGGTATCGATACTGGTGGCCGGGGCAAGATGGTCGGACATGGCGAAGCCTCTCATGTACAAGGAGAGCCGAGTCTGGGCAGCCCTTTCCGGGCCCGGGCGGTAGCTATGTCTGGAGTGCCCTCGCGCCCGATCGTCACGCCTCGGGCGCACCGCTGCGCGCAGCGATGAAACCCGCGAAGGCTTTTGCTTTCGTATGCATCCCGGGCCGGTAATCACGACCCTTTTCTGCTACCGTAGACAGCCTTATGCCATGTGCCTACACGTCCGATCTCGTATGACGGACCGGGAGCGTTACCGTTGACCATCGCCGACCCTTCTCTCCAGCAAGCCATCGAACGCTGCGCCCAAGAGCCCATTCGCGTACCTGGCAGCATTCAGCCCCAAGGCTTCCTGCTCGTGCTGGACGAAAGCGATTTCAGCATTCTGCAAGCCAGCGAGAATGCCGAGCGCTGGCTGGGCCTGTCGGCGCACGCGCTGATCGGGCGGGACGCACGCCAGTTTCTGGATGCCGAATTCGACCTTGAGCTGAACCTGGAGCAGATGCCGGAACAGGAAAACTTCCCCTTCCACATCAGCAACGTGCGACTGTGCGCCGAGGGCGCCTCGGGCGATCTCCTGCAATTGCTGGTTCATCGCCATGACCAGGTCCTGCTGGCCGAGTTCGAACCGTGCAAGCGCATGGTCTCGCAGAACAGCCACTATTGGCTGATCCGCGCCTTCGTCGGCAGCCTGCACCAGGTGGGCGACACCCATGACCTGCTGACGCGTAGCGTCCAGGAAATCAAGCGCCTGACCGGCTTTGGCCGGGTCAAGGCCTACTGCTTCGATGCCGAAGGCAATGGCCTGGTCCTGGCCGAAGAAGCCGAACCCGGCTATCCACGCTACCTGGGCTTGTGCTTTCCGGCCTCGGACATTCCGCGCCAGGCCCGCGAGCTGTATCGCATCAACCGGATCCGCCTGATCGGCGATGCCAACTACCAACCCGCTCGCCTGGTACCTGAAAACAACCCACGCACCGGCAAGCCGCTCGACCTCAGCTTCGCCTCGTTGCGCAGCGTCTCGCCCGTGCACCTGCACTACATGCGCAACATGGGCACCCTGGCGTCGATGTCGCTCTCGATCGTGGTGGAGGGCAAGCTGTGGGGATTGATCTCCTGTCACCACGATGAACCGCGGACGGTGGATTTCCAGACGCGCACTGCCTGCGAATTGCTGGCCAGCGTCCTGTCGCTGCAGATCGAGTCCCGCGAATCGCACACCAACACCCGCAAGCTGCTCGACTTGCGCCAGCACATCGTCAAGATGCTGTCGTCCATGGCCGACCATGACAGCGTGGCCCTGGGCCTGCTGGAGCTGCCCGAAGTGCTGCTGGCGTTCGCCGACGCCTCGGGCGCCGCGATCATCAGCGCCGACCGCTGCGACGTCGTCGGGCAGACGCCGCCCACCGCGCAGATCACCGCCCTGGTCCATTGGCTGTCGCGCCGAGGCGACGAGAACGTCTTCCACACCGACAACGTACGCCGCGACATCGAAGAGCTGCCAGAGCTGGGCGAGCATGCCGCCGGCGTGCTGGCCCTGGCCATCTCGCAGATCCACTCACACTACCTGGTCTGGTTCAGGCCCGAGCAGGCACGTACGGTCGAATGGGCCGGACGCCCGGAAAAACACCTCAGCCCGCAGGGCACGCTGGATCCGCGCAACAGCTTCGAGCGCTGGCAGGAAGAGGTGCGTGACTTCAGCAAGCCGTGGGATCCGTTGGTGCTTGAAAGCAGCCTGGAGCTGCGCAACGCCGTGCTCGGCATCGTTCTGCGCAAGGCCGAGGAGCTGGCTCAGCTGGCCAGCGAGCTGAAGCGCTCGAACAAGGAACTCGAGGCCTTCTCCTACAGTGTCTCCCATGACCTGCGCGCGCCCCTTCGGCACATCGCCGGCTATACCGAGCTGCTGGGCGAGATGGAAGCACAGACCTTGACCGAACGCGGCCAGCGCTTCCTGCAGCACATCGAGGAGGCGGCACGCTTCGCCGGCACCCTGGTCGACAACCTGCTCAATTTCTCGCAGATGGGCCGCTCTGCCCTGCGCCTGTCGGACGTCGACCCCAATGCGCTGATCGAAACCATCCGCGCCGAGCTGGCGCCCGATATCGAAGGCCGTCAGATCGACTGGCAGATCGCTTCGCTGCCCAAGGTCATCGCCGACCCGGCCTTCTTGAAGATGGTCTTGCAGAACCTGATCGCCAACGCCGTCAAATACAGCCGAGGCCGCACCCCGGCGCGTATCCAGATCGGTTATCGGCAAAGTGCGACCCATACCGAGCTCTTCATCCGCGACAACGGCGTAGGCTTCGACATGACCTATGCTAACAAGCTGTTCGGGGTCTTCCAGCGCCTGCACCGCATGGAAGATTTCGAGGGGACGGGCATCGGCCTGGCCAGCGTCCGGCGCATCATCGAACGCCACGATGGCGAGGTCTGGGCCGAAGGCCAGATCGACAAGGGGGCCACGTTCCATTTTTCGCTGCCCCGACAACCGCTGCACGCTTGAGGACACCGCATCATCATGCTCAAACCGATCCTGTTGGTCGAAGACAACCCCAGAGACCTGGAGTTGACCTTGCTGGCGCTGGAACGCAGTCAGTTGGCCAATGAAGTCATCGTCATTCGCGATGGCGCCGATGCCCTTGACTACCTGTTCCAGCGCAACGCGTTCGCGGACCGTGACCCCGGCAATCCCGCCGTGATGTTGCTGGACCTGAAACTGCCGAAGGTCGACGGCCTGGAAGTGTTGAAAATTGTCCGCGAGACGCCGGCGCTGCGCAGCATTCCGACCGTCATGCTGACCTCTTCACGCGAAGAGCCCGACCTGGAACGCGCCTACGAGCTGGGCGTGAACGCCTACGTGGTCAAGCCTGTCGACTTCAAGGAATTCGTCGCGGCGATTTCCGACCTGGGCCTCTTCTGGGCCGTGCTCAACGAGCCGCCTCCCGGATCGCTGCGCCTGCCGCGTCGGGGTCCCAACTGAGCCCGGTGGGCACGCAGTCGGTGCCACTCAAGCTGTTGATGGTCGAAGACAGCTCGATGGACGCCGAACTGACGCTGATGCGCCTGGAGCGAAACGGCCTGCAGGTCCAGGCTCGACACGTCTTCGACCACGTCGGCGCCGAGCGTGCGTTGCGCGAAGACATCTTCGACATGGTGCTGTGCGACTGCGTGCTGCCTAGCTCGTCCGGTACCGAGGTGCTGGCCATCGCTCAGCGTCTGGCACCCGACGTGCCCTTCATCTTCCTGTCGGGGATCTACGGTGAAGAGCACGCGGTGGAAATGATCCGCCTCGGCGCCACCGACTACGTCCTGAAGAAGAACCTCTCGCTGCTGCCCAAGGCTGTCAGGCGTGCGATGACCGAAGTGCAGGAGCGCCAACGCCGTCGTCATGCCGAGCAAGCCCTGGCCGATGTCGAGGCACGCGCGCGGATCGCCATCGATGCCGCGGGCATGGGGACCTGGGACTTCCGTCCGGAGACCGATCAGCTGATCTGGGATGACCGCTGCCGGGCCTTGTTCGGCCTGGCACTGGATGCACCGGTGAACCTGGAGGTGTTCTACGCAGGCTTGTTTGCTGAGGACTTGCCCCACGTGCGCCAGGCCGTCGAGCAGGCTTTGCAACCAAGTGGCAGCGGGCGCTACCGCGTGGAATTCCGCGTCATGGGGCATGGCGGGCACGAGCCGCGCTGGTTGCTGAGCACCGGGCAGTCGCGTTTCGTCGACGGCCAGTGCGTGCGGTTCTCCGGCGTGCTGCAGGATGTGCATCAGCAGCACCTGGCCACCCAGGCGCTCAAGCAGCTCAACGAAATGCTGGGTGAGCGCGTGGAGCGCCGGACCCGTGAGCGCGACCGTGCGTGGGACCTGTCCCAGGACCTGTCGGCGGTGCTCAAGCAGGACCTGACGCCCGTGGCGCTCAACCCGGCCTGGGAAACGGTGCTCGGCCTCACCCGCGCGCACTTGTCCGAGACCTCCCTGCTGACGGTGCTCCCCGAATCCGCGCGGGAGATGTTCGTGTCCGAGCTGGCCGCGCTCAGCCAAGGCAATGGCAGCGCGCGCTTCGTCGGCCCCGTGCAGCACGCCAGCGGCCAGCAGCGCTGGTTGTCGTGGGTGGTGGTGCAGGACGACGATCTGCTCTATGTCGTGGCGCGCGACATCACCAGCGAACGCGAAGCCACTCTGGAACTGGGCGAGGCCAACCGGCGACTGCGCGAGCAGATCGCCGAGCGCGAGCGAATCGAGGCGACCTTGCAACAGATGCAGCGCCTGGAGGCCGTGGGCCAGCTCACGGCCGGCGTCGCCCATGACTTCAACAACCTGCTGACGGTCATCCTGACGGGCGCCAGCTTCCTCGAACGTGACCTGGCCAAGCCTGACCTGGCCAAGGCCATGTCGCGCCTGCAGCACATCCGGGAGGCCGGCGAGCGCGGCGCCAAGCTGACCGCCCAGCTGCTGGCCTTCTCCCGACGCCAACGGCTCGAACCGATACCGGTGAACCTGAACCACACCTTCACCGGCCTGGAAGAGCTGCTGCGCCGGACCCTCGGCGGCAGCATTTCGGTTCGCCTCGACCTCGACCCCTTGTTGTGGCAGGCGCTGACCGATCCGACCCAGACCGAAATGATCATCCTCAACCTGGCCATCAATGCCCGCGATGCGATGCCCGAGGGGGGACAGCTGACCCTCAGCACCCGCAACACGCACATCGAGGCGCTGCCGCAACGCCCCGAAGAACCCGAGCCTGGGGAATACGTGAGCCTGTCGATCCGCGATACCGGCTTCGGCATGAGCGAAGAGATCGTCGGCAAGGTCTTCGAACCCTTCTTCACCACCAAGGACATCGGCAAGGGCTCGGGCCTGGGCCTGGCCCAGGTATTCGGCTTCGCCAAGCAGTCGGGCGGTGGGGTGCGCATCGTCACCGCGCCTGGCCAGGGCACCGAGGTCACGGTCTACCTGCCGGCAGTCAAGCAACCACAGGCCGCCCCGGTCAGCGGCCCAGCGACGACCTTGGCGCCCAGCCTCATCGGCAGCGACCGGACGGTCCTGTTGGTGGACGACGACGATCGGGTACGCGAGCTGATCGGCGAAATGCTCCACCAGTACGGCTACCAGGTGCGCCAAGCCACAGGCGGCGAACACGCGCTGACGCTGCTCGATGAGCAGATCGATGTCCTGCTCACCGACTTCGCCATGCCCGAGTTCAACGGCGCCCAGCTGGCGCAAGCGGCGCGCGAACGGTATGCCCACCTGCCTGTGGTGTTCCTGACGGGGTACGCCGATCTCGAAGGGCTGGAGCTGCCTGGCAGCCTGGTGGTGCAGAAGCCCGTGCAACCGACCACCTTGACCAAGGCGCTCGGCGAATTGCTCGGGACTCACGGCGGCTGAAAGGTGCGCTACCTCGGTAGCGCAGGCATCGACGCCAGGCGGACGTGGCGTCGACCTTGCCTGACTCGAATCGCAGACACGACAAAACGTCTCGATACGCCTTCACGTATGAAACGAAAGAATTGCGAGAGGGAGAAAAAATGGCAGGGGCGGCTGGATTCGAACCAACGCATGGCAGGATCAAAACCTGCTGCCTTACCGCTTGGCGACGCCCCTGTATCCACCGACAACCGATGTGTGACTGGCTGTGCGGGAATGAGCGGCAATGTACCAAGGAAATCGGGCGATGGGAACCCCTCAAGCGAAAAAAATCTCTTAAAACAGCGGCTTAGTCCGCCGCCGCGCTTCACGGATGCCGGATGAAAGGGGCAGGCCCCAGCGCCCTCCCATCTTCGGCGGGAGACGTTCCCATCGTCTGGCGGCCTGACGCGTGCCCTCGCAACCGTTCGTCGCGTCCAGCGGCAGGTTGGCTCAACTCGCCCCAGGTAGCCTGCTCAAACGGTAACCCAGTCATTCGCACAAGGAGCACTGCCATGCCGGTTTCACATGACCTGTATCAGGACCTGCACTACCCTCGCGAGATCGTGCAACAGCGTCGTCAGACGGACAAGGAACTGGACCGGCTGCTCGACGACTACATCGATATCGACAACCAGGTGCTGGCCGCCGAATCGATTTCAGCGGGCAACTACGAAGACGAGGCGCTTCGCCACCTCAAGGAACGTCGCCTGAGCGTCAAGTACCTGATCGAGCGTCAACTGGAACGCAGGGCCTGAGCCACTCAACGACCGAGTCGTCCCAGCGTGGCGGCGTCCGGCGTGCCGTCGAAGAACTGCATCAGGGCCAGTTGCCACAGCGGCTCGTCCGGGTCGGCGCTGTCGAACAGCGTCAGACACGAGCGCAGCTTCAGGTCGTCGGGCGTACCCAGGATCTGTCGAGCACTTTTGTCGGTGTGCTGGAGCAACGTCGTCACGCAACGCTTGAGACGATGACCGAGCACCTCGTGCGCCAGATAGGCGCGCGCCTCCTCCAGCCCTGAGATCGCATAGCGCGCAGCCATCTCGCTGCGCCCCAGCCCTTGTAGCTGAGGAAAGACGAACCACATCCAATGGCTGCGCTTGTGGCCTGCCTGCAGTTCTTGGAATACGCGTGCGTAGACCGGCTGCTGCGCTTCGACGAAACGGTTCAGAGAGTAAGGGTCGGACATGGGTCGGCTCCGTGTGCACAAGCCCTCAGCCTACGCCACCTGCGGCCGTGGTGCGACCTCCGGCTCGCCTGCCGTCCATGCGCTGCCTGCCCCTTCGCGAGCGAATGCCGCTATCATCGCCTGCCTCTTCGCATTGAATGGCACATGATTGGCGATGCATACCCTCGACGACCTCAAGGCCGGACGCTTGCGCGGCCTGACCCGCCTGGACCTCAGCCAAGACCTGGATGAATGCCCGCAGGAAATCTTCAGCCTGGCCGACAGCCTGGAGGTGCTGAACCTCTCGAACAACCGGCTCAGGCGCCTGCCGCACGACCTGCACCGCCTGACGCACTTGAAGGTGCTGTTCTGCTCGGACAACCTGTTCACCGAGCTTCCTCTGGGCGTTGGCCAGTGCCAGCGACTCGAGACCGTCGGGTTTCGCAACAACCTCATCGAACACGTCGACGGTCGTGCGCTGCCACCCGCCTTGCGCGCCTTGATCCTGACCGAAAACCGGCTCGAGGCCCTGCCTGACGCGCTGGGTGACTGCGTGCACCTGCAAAAGCTCATGCTTTCGGGCAACCGCCTGAGCCAGCTGCCAGAGGCCCTGGTACGCTGCGAACATCTCGAGCTGCTGCGCCTGGCCAGCAACCGCCTGACGGCCCTGCCCCGTTGGCTGCTGGGCCTGCCCAGGCTCGCCTGGCTGGCGTTCTCGGGCAACCCTTGCGAACCCGAGCCCCTGGCAGATCTCAAGGCCTGTCGCTCGGTCAGCTGGCATCGTGTGACCGTGGAGGAAGAGCTGGGCCGAGGCGCCTCGGGCGTCATTCATCGCGCTCACCTCGACGACGATCCAGCCCCAGTCGCCGTGAAACTGTTCAAAGGCGCCTTGACCAGTGACGGCGCGCCGCTGGCCGAGGTCCGGGCCTGCCTGGCGGCAGGGCAACATGCAGGCCTGACCGGCCTGCTCGGCCGCATCGATGACCACCCTACGGGGCTACCGGCGCTGGTCATGCCGCTGATCGACCCTGCCTGGTTCAACCTTGCCGGGCCGCCCAGCCTCGACAGTTGCACCCGTGATCGCTACCCGGCCCGGCCGCCCTTGCGCTTGCCGGCCCTACGCCGGCTGGCGCGTACCATAGCCCTGGCTGGCGCACACCTGCATGCCCGCGGCCTCAACCACGGCGACCTGTACGCGCACAACATCCTGTGCGATGACGAAGGCCAAGGCCTGCTGGGCGACTTCGGGGCGGCGGCGTTCTCGCCACACGGCCTGGCCGACGGCCTGGAACGTCTCGAAGTCCGCGCCTTCGGCATCCTGCTCGACGAACTGCTCGAACAGGCCGGCGCCGAGGCGCCCGACCTGCGTCAGCTGGCCCAGGACTGCCAGCAGCCAGCGGTCGCCTCGCGCCCCTCCTTCGAGCAGGTGGCGGCGCGCCTGTGACCCCGAACGGGGGCCGCAGCACCTGAATGCCGCCCTCCTTCTTCCTAACCCTCTCGTCGAGCTTCAGCATGGACATCGATCAAGCCCGGACCTTCCTCGAAATCGCGCGCTGCGGCAGCCTGGTCGCCGCCGCCGATCGCCTCTGCGTGTCGCAGACCGCGATCAGTGCACGGGTCCAGCGCCTGGAGCAGCAACTGGCCTGTCAACTGTTCGTGCGGGGCCGCAGCGGCGCTCGCCTGACGCCAGACGGTGAAGCCTTCCTGAGTTACGCCAATCAACTGGTCCAGACGTGGGACGCCGCGCGCCGAGACCTGCCACGCGCGCCGGGCGGACAACCGGTGCTGAACATCGGCGGCGAGGTCAGCCTGGGCACACCCTTGATGCTCGAATGGGTCTGCGCAGTGCGTCAGGCGCTGCCGGAGCATGCGGTTCGCAGCGAAGTCAGCGATGGCGAGTCGTTGTTGCGCAAGGTCGAAATGGGCTTGCTCGATGCCGTGCTGGTCTATCAGCCGAGCTATGCACCCGGCTTGCAGGTAGAGCAACTGATGGAAGAAAAGCTGGTCCGGATTCAGCGCAAGGACCGGCCGGCGCCCTATGTCTACGTCGACTGGGGCGAAGCCTTTCGCCGCCAGCACGATGCCGCACTGCCCGAATGCGCACGGGCAGACGTGAGTTTCAACCTGGGACCGCTGGCCTTGCAGTTCATTCTCGACCAGGGTGGCAGCGGTTACTTTCGTACGCGCGTGGTGCAGGCCTACCTGGACAGCGGTGTGTTCGAACGGGTCGTGCAGGCACCCGAGTTCACCTACCCCACCTTTCTGGTGCATGCCCGCGAGCGCGACAGCGACGCCTTGCAGTGCGCGCTGAATCTGCTGCGACACCAGGTGGCCGAGGACACCAGCGACTGGTCACAGCGCTGGGATCCGCTCGCCTGATACCTGGGCCGGCGCATCGAGCAGACGACGTTCCAGCCCAGCGATCAGGTCGGTCTGGGTCACCACACCGACCAGCGCATCGCCTTCCAGCACCGGCAGGCAATGCAGGCCCTGCTCGCACAGCAGTGGCAGCAGGTAGGCCAAAGGCTGCTGGGCACTGACGCTGACGACCCGGCGACTCATGATGTGCGCCAGGCGCACCGAACGGCGCGTCAGCAGGCCGCGCCAACTGAAACGGCCCCGAGCCATGGCGGGCCCGACCAGATCGCTGAGACTGACGATGCCGACGAGACGCCCCTGATCGAGCACCGGCAACGTGTGAAGACGGTGGCTCGACAGCAGCCGCCAGGCCTCTTCCAGGCTGGTCCGAGGGGTGGCGACCTGGATGTCACGGGACATCACCGAGGCGGCCGTGAGCCCGCCGAGGCTACGTTGCAGCGCCTGTCGCTCGGTGGCCAGGATGATCCGTTCCAGCTCATCGCGGGTGACATCGACGAACTCGCCCAGCGCCTCCAGGGCCTGATCCAAGTCCTCGGCATTGACACCGACACGCTCGGTCGGCAGGGGGTCGTGGGTATGATGAAGGTCTTTGCGCGGCGCCGCGCCCTTGGGGTAACGCACGCCGGTCAGGCGATTGTAGAGCACCGCGACCGTGACCAGGATCACGGCGTTGAGCAGGACCGGCTCGAGCACCCGATCACCCATCGCCACCAGCCCAGGGTCGGCCAGCACCAGGCTGGCTGCCACCCCGCCGCCCGGCGGATGCAGGCAGCGCAGCAGGCACATCACCAGGATCGATACGCCCAGCGCAGCGGCGGCGACCCAGAGCGCATCGCCTAGGCCTTGGCGCATGGCCAGGCCGACGAGGCCGGCCAGCGCATAGCTCCCGATCACCGGCCAAGGTTGGGCCAGAGGGCCTGAGTGAACGGCGAAAACCAGCACGGCCGATGCCGCCAACGGGCCGAGCAGGTGCAAGGCGATCGAGGGGCCGAAGGCCAGACTGCATGACCAGCCGGCCAGGAACAGGCCCAGTACGGCGCCAAGACCTGCACGCAGCCATTCGCGTGGCGGTGTATTCAGGGAGGGCGGCAGCTGCCAGCGGGTGTTTGAGGTTCTGGAGAACATGGAGGAAGGGACTACCTGACGAAGTTTGACCGAGACGCCCTAGAGGCTGCAGCAGCGCGGCAGGCCATTGTGCCTAACGCACCTGGACACTGACCAATTCAAAAAAATGCGCTTGGCCTGCAACTTTCTTGCAGCGATGCGGCCGGGGCGCCGGACCGACCGCGAAGCGGCCCTAAACTCGGTCAGCAATAAAGCCTTGGATCCTGCCGACCATCACCATGTTCTCTGCGCGACAGCGCGGCGCCAAGGCGGCGGGCGGACTCCCACAGGAGGACTGCGCTTGCCTGCCTCATGCCGGTGAAGCTGTGGATGTAACCATGACCCTGTCTCAGGGCTTTTTCCAAAGACATTGAAAGGCCCACAACGCCTTGGGGCGCGCCAGCGATGGCAGCACCGAAGACAGCCCCGCTACCGCCTGGGCAACTGCACGTCCACGCGCAACCCGCCCTGTGGACTTTCCTGCAAGGTCAGCTGCCCGCCCCAGGCGTCGACGATGTCGCGAACGATCCCCAGACCCAGCCCGTGACCATCGACCTGCTCGTCCAGGCGCAACCCGCGTTCCAGGACGCTCTGACGCGCGCTTTCAGGGATGCCGGGGCCGTCGTCGTCCACCCACAACCGGTAACCTTCGGTCGTCTGTGCAATGGCGAGCCATACCTCGCTGTCGGCCCATTTGCAGGCATTGTCCAGCAGGTTGCCCAACAGCTCGAGCAGGTCCTCGCGGTCCCAGGGCAGCAGCAGGCCAGGCGGTACCTCGCTGCGCAAGACAAGCCCTTCACCATGAATCATGCCCAGCGTGGCGAGCAGCCCTGGCAACTCCGCGTCACAGTCGAACTGCGCACCTGGCAGCGCATCGCCCGCCAGGCGTGCGCGGTTGAGTTCGCGCGCCAGGCGCTGCTGGATCTGCTCGAGCTGCTCCTGCAGTTGTGCACGCACCTCGGGCTGGTCCTTGAGGCGTTCACTGCTCGCCAGGCTGAGCAGCACCGCCAGCGGCGTTTTCAAGGCATGGCCCAGGTTGCCCAGGGCATTGCGGGACCGCCGCAAGCTGTCTTCGGTGTGGGCCAGCAAGTGGTTGATCTGTGCCACCAGTGGCTCCAGTTCGCTGGGCACCTGCTCGTCCAACTGCGAGCGCCGTCCCTGTTGCAACTGGGCGATCTGTCGGCGAGCGCGCTCCAGCGGGCGCAGCGAGCGGGTCACGGTCACGCGCTGCAGCACCAGGATCAACAACAGCGCCACCAGCCCCAGCCCCAGCCCGATCTGCTCGAGACGCCTGAACCCATCGCGCACCGGCGAATAATCCTGCGCCACGCTGATCGAGATGTCCTGCCCCAGGCGCCGATAGTCCGCGCGCAGCACCAGCAATTGCTGACCTTCCGGCGCCAATTGATGGCCGCTTTCCAGGCCCGGCTGAGCCGGCTTGGGCATCTCCAGGTCCCAGAGCGAGCGCGAACGCCAACTGCCCTGCTCGAAATCGATGCGAAAGTAATAGCCTGACAGCGGGCGCTGGTACGCCGCCGACACCCGACGCTCATCCAGTTGCAGGCCATTCGGGCCACGTATCAGGGCCACCAGCAGGTTCTCGCTTTCCTTGCGCAGGCCCGCCTCCAGGTAACGCTGCAAGCCGACCTCGAACAGCCATAGCCCCAATTGCGCGAACCCCAGCCCCACCACCACCAGCACTGCGACCAGCCCGAGGCTCAGACGCCCCTGGATGGACTTCATTCGCGGTGTCCGGCATAGCGGTAGCCCTGACCGCGATGGGTCTCGATCACGCTGCGGCCCAGCTTGCGCCGCAAGTGATTGACGTGCACCTCGAGCACGTTCGAATCGCGCTCGGTCTCGCCGTCATAGAGGTGTTCGGCCAAGTGCCCCTTGGACAGGATCTGCTGCGGGTGCAGCATGAAATAGCGCAACAACCGAAACTCGGCGGCGGTCAGCTGGACATCGAGCCCATCGCGGGTCACGCACTGGCGCGTCTCGTCCAGGTGCAGCCCGGCAGCCTCCAGGCGCGGCTGATTGGCCAACCCGCGTGCACGGCGCACCAGCGCCTGGATGCGCAGCTGCAATTCCTCGGGATGAAAGGGTTTGCTCAGGTAATCGTCGGCGCCAGCCTTGAGCCCTTCGATGCGCTCGGCCCAGGAACCACGCGCCGTGAGGATCAGCACCGGCGCGAGCAGGCCGCCGGCACGCCATTGCGCCAGGACCTCGAGGCCCGGCAGGCCCGGCAGGCCCAGGTCCAGGATGATCAGGTCATAGGGTTCGCTCTGGCCCTGGTATACCGCGTCGCGACCATCGGCCAGCCAGTCGACCGCGTAGCCCTGGCGCTGCAGGCTCGCGGTCAGTTCATCGGCAAGCGGGACGTTATCCTCCACCAACAACAAGCGCATTCAGTCATCTTCCTCGTCTTTGAGCAACGCACCCGTGCTGGCATCGAGCTTGATTTCGCGCACCACACCTTCGGGGGTGAGCATTTCCACCTCGTACTCGTAGCGCCCATGCTCCTTTTCCAGCTCGGCTTCGAGCAGGCGTGAGCCGGGGTGGCGCGCGAGGGCCGCTTCGAGCAGCTTTTCCAGCGGCAGGATGACGCCCTCGCGTCGCAACTCGAGGGCTTCGTCCTGATCCAGGTCGCGGGCCACCGCCAGCGAGCAGCAAGCCGACAGCGCCAGCACCAGGCAGCGCGCCGTCAGCGACAGATCGTTCATCAGTTGTCCCGTTCGTCCTTCAGGATGTCACCGGTGCGGGCATCCAGGTCGACATCCCACTCCACGCCTTGGGCGTCGCGCAATTCGACCTTGTAGATGTAGCGGCCGTATTCGTTCTCGAGCTCCGAATCGGTGGCCGTCGAGCCGGGGTGCTTGGCGATCGCCGTCGCCTTGAGTTCGTCGAGCGACTTGACGGTCTTGCCATTGACCAGCTTGACCACTTCGTCGGGCTGGACGTCCTTGGCCAAGGCCGCATTGGCCCCCAGGGCGAGCGTGGCGGCGGTCAGCAGGGCAGTCAGCGTTTTCATGGGTCTCTCCATCGAGGTCTTCGTGTTGGGTACGACTCAAGCTTATGGCTTGCGGCTTAACTCAACCTGAAGCGAGCGGCGGCATGATAACGCAGCCGTCAGCGCCCGGCTTCCCTATAATGGCCACCCCGTTGCACGCGAGGTCTGCCATGAGCGCCATCCACATCCCCTACCCTGCCCTGACGATCAAAGCCGGCCAGCGTGCCCTGGCGCACGTTCGCGAACGTGGCCTGCGGGCAGGCGATGTCGGTACCGTGCCAGGTGCTGCAGGCGGGCCCAAGCCGCTCGGCATCCAGGGCCTGGACCTGGCGCTGTTCGGCGACTGGCTGCCTTCGGCGCCCCGCCCGCGCGCCTTGATCGGCGCCTCGATTGGCGCCTGGCGCTTCGCCAGCGCCTGCCTCGTCGACCCCGTCGAAGGGCTGCGCCGACTTGCCACGCTGTACACCGAACTGGATTTCGCCAAAGGCACCACCCCCGCCGAGGTCAGTCGACGCTGCGAGGACATGCTCGAGGCGCTGCTGCAAGGCGGCGACGGACACATCCTGAGCAATGCCGATTACCGGCTCAACGTGCTGGTGGTCAAGAGCCATGGCCTGCTGGCCGACGATCATCGCGCCCGGCTTGGCATGGGCCTGTCCTCGGTGCTGGCGGACAACCTGCTGGCGCGCGGGCGTCTGGCGCGGCATTTCGAGCGCCTGGTGCTGCACGACAGCCGGGCCCTGCCACCGTTGGAGGCCCTGGAGGATTTCCCTTCACGCTGCGTACCCTTGAGTCCGGCCAACCTGCGCCAGGCCCTGCTGGCCTCAGGCTCGATCCCGATGGTCATGCAAGGCGTACGCGACCTGCCAGGTGCCGGCAGTGGGACCTACCGTGACGGCGGCCTGCTCGACTATCACCTGGACCTGCCCTATCGGGGCGACGACCTGGTGCTCTACCCGCACTTCACCGACAAGGTCGTCCCTGGCTGGTTCGACAAGGGCCTGCCGTGGCGCAAGGGCGACGCCTGGCGGCTACGCAATGTCGTGCTGCTGACGCCGTCGCCGCAGTACCTGGCCCGCCTGCCCTTCGGCAAGCTGCCGGACCGAAGCGACTTCAAGCGCTTCATGGGCGATCCGGCGAGCCGCAAGCGCTACTGGTACACCGCCATCGACGAGAGCCGACGACTGGGCGACGAGCTGCTCGAGCTCATCGCCACCGGGCGACTCGGGGACCGGCTGCGCCCCTTGTAGCCGTCATGCTGGTAGACTGCACGCCCGTATGGGTTCTACAGAGTCTACGAGTTTGGAAATCTTCAAGGAATTCACGT